>NZ_QKTE01000010.1:0-132110 GCF_003234735.1 Curtobacterium sp. MCLR17_040
CGACCAGGTACGCCCGGAACGACCCGGCGCGGGCTGGGCTGGCCGCGCCGGGTCGTTCCGGGCGTACCTGGTCGAATCGGGCGTACCTGGTCGGAAGTTCGCACCAGGTATGCCCGGAAGCACCAGGTATCGCGGGTGTTGTGGGAAGGAACGGGCGCGGGGCGCGCGGGCGCGGGGTCGAATCGGGCGTGCTGGGTCGTTCCGGGCGTACCTGGTCGAGTCGGGCGTACCAGGTCGTTCGGGGCGTGCCTGGTCGAATCGGGCGTACCTGGTCGGAAGTTCCGACACGGTATGCCCGAAAACGGCAGGTATCGCGGGCGTTCTGGGAGGGAACGGGCGTACCGCTCAGCCGCCGAACTCAGCCGCCGAACTCAGCCCCCGGCGAAGGGCGGCATGACGTCGACGACCTCGACACCGTCGAGCGAGGTCGCCCGGTCGCGCGTGGTCACGCCGTCGACCAGGTACGAGCAACGCTCCCGCAGCGCACTCCATCGCGCAGGGTCCACGACGTCGATCGCGCCGAGGGCGGCCTCGATGGTGGGGCCCGACGTGGTCAGCGAGTCGACACCCACGGCAGCCCGGGCAGCGGCGAAGAACCGGATCGTGGTCATGCCTCAGCCGCCGATCGCACTCATGCCACGCGTCGGGTGCACGAGCTCGTCGCTGTCGTCACCGTGGTCGCGCGGCTTCGCCCACATCGCGAGCCGCCAGAGCTCGGCGACCTGGTCGTCGTCCGCCCCGGAGCGCATCGGCCCGAGCACGTCGGTCTCCTCGTCCGAGAACAGGCAGCTGCGCACATGCCCGTCGGCGGTCAGCCGGGTGCGGGTGCAGTCGGCGCAGAACGACTCGGTGATGCTCGCGATGATCCCGACGGTGCCGAGCGGCTCCCCGGTGACGGCGTCGTGCACGCGGTACCGCTCGGCCGGGGCACCGTCGCGCGGGGCGTCGTCCGGCGTGAGCACGAACGACGTCGCCAGCAGCGCACGGGTCTCGGCGGCGGTGATCATCGAGGTGCGGTCCCAGGCGTGGTCGGGGTCGAGGGGCATCTGCTCGATGAACCGCAGCTCGTAGCCACGCTCCAGGCACCAGCGGAGGAGTTCCGGGGCGGCCTCGTCGTTGATCCCGCGCAGCAGCACCGCGTTCACCTTGATGTCGAGCCCGGCGTCGTGCGCGGCCGACAGCCCGGCGATGACCTTGTCGAGGAACGGCCTGCGGGTCACGGTGGTGAAGACGTCGGGGTCGACGGTGTCGAGCGACACGTTCACGCGCCGCAGCCCGGCGTCGTACAGGCCCTGGGCGCGGTGCGCGAGGCCGATCGCGTTCGTGGTGAGCGACAGCTCCGGGGCGTCGGGCAGCGCGGCGCACCGGGCGATCACGTCGACCAGGTCGTGCCGGAGCATCGGCTCCCCGCCGGTGAACCGGACCTTGCGGACGCCGAACCGCGACGAGCCGATCCGGACCAGCCGCTCGATCTCGGTCGCCGTCATCAGCGCCTCGTCGGGGGCGAACGGCAGCCCGGCCGCGGGCATGCAGTACGTGCAGCGCAGGTTGCAGCGCTCGGTCAGCGACACCCGCAGGTCGACGGCGCGACGCCCGAAGCGGTCGACGAGCCCGGCGGGAGCCGGGTCCACGGAGCCGGTCGTGCCGAGCAGGGTCGCGGGTGCCATGGTCGTCAGCGTACGTGTTCCACGCGCCGGAACGTCAGCCGCTCCCACCACCGTCGCCACTCCGACCGCTCCGTGCGCAGGAGCGTGACGACCGCGATGACCGCCACGGCTGCGAGCAACCACCACCGGTAGGCGTCCGCCGACGGCCACACCCCGCGCAGCGCGATGGCGAGGCCGATCGACAACCACTCCCACCGCCCGGACAGCACCACGAACGGGATGAGCAGCAGCGCGTACCAGGGGTAGCGCGGCGTCACGGCGAGGAACGTCACGCCGATCATCAGGACCTCGCCCGACCACGGCCGCGCCGGGTCGGACAACCGCCACGCCACGAACGCCGCCAGCAGCACCAGGAGCCCCACCACCAGGGTCGCCGCGTCGCCCTTGACCACGAGCGACACCAGCGCGAAGCGGGAGCCGTCCTCGTAGCCCTCCTCGCTCAGGTAGCCGGGCAGGTACCCGAGCACGTCGAGCCCGGTCGTCAGCACGTAGGGCACGTAGAGCAGCCCGAACACCGCGATGCCGATGGGGATCGCCCACCACGCCCGACCGCGGCCGAGCAACGGCGGGTACACGATCGCCGGGATGAGCTTCGTCGCGGTCGCGGCCCCGAGCGCGATCCCGCCCCAGATCGGCCGGCCGAACGCGACGAGCACGACACCGGCCGTGGCGAGTGCGGCGCCGACGACGTCGACGTGCGAGTTGGTGACCGCCTCGGACGCGACGAGCGGCGACCAGGCCCAGAGCGCCGCCCACCAGGTCGGACGGCCGATGCGGCGGAGCACCAGGACGAGCCCGACGGTCACACCGAGCGACACGAGCAGCCCGGCGACCTGGAACGGCAGGTACTGCGCGGTCGCCGGCACGAAGAACCGCACCGCTGCGAACCACAGCTGCGCCATCGGCGGGTAGATCGTCGTGACGTCCGGCCGGTTGATCGCGGTGCAGTGCCCGTCCGCGCCGTCGCCGAGCCCGCGGAACCGGGGCTTCAGCGGATCGCACGTGCCGTCCACCTTGTCGGGGAACAACCAGTCGGGTCGGAGACCGGACAGTGCCGCGGACTGGGGGGTGTGCGCGTACGGTGAGACACCGGCATGCTGGACGATGCCGTCCCACGCGTACCGAGCGGAGTCGGTGCTCGTGTTGGGCGGGCCGACCAGCGCGGCGATGCCGATCACCACCGCTCCGCCGATGACCATGGTGGTCATCCACCGGACGGGCACGAAACGCACCGCGAGCACGGCGATCACGAAGACGGTCCAAGCGATCAGCGTCCACGCAACGAATGCAGAACGATGGCCCGATCGGAGGAACCCCAGATGCGTGACGCCGACGGCGATGACGCCCGACAGGGCGAGTACTCCCACGACGGCCAGCACGGTGCCGATCCGCGCGGCGGTGCCGTCGGCCAGGGACGGTCGGAGGGCACGCAGTCGGTCGCTCATGGTCCGTCGAGGCTATCCGGCGTCCAGCGCCTGCTGCACGACGGACGAGCAGCTCTGGCGTCCCCCAACCGCAACGCCCGCTCGGCGGTGGTGCTCGGGCGTCTGCTCGGCATCGCGTTCCTGATCTGCTTCGGCACCGGGATCTACAGCCACCTGCTGCAGGAACCGCTCGGCTGGATGCGGTTCCCGACCCGTCCGACGCAGCTGTACCAGTTCACGCAGGGCCTGCACATCACGACCGGCATCGCGATCATCCCGCTGCTGCTCGCGAAGCTCAACACCGTCATGCCCGCCCTGGTGCAGGTGCCGCCGGTGCGCGGCGTGCTGCACCTGCTCGAACGGCTGTCGATCGCGGTGCTCGTGTCCGCGTCGATCATCCAGGTCGTCACCGGCCTGCTCAACACGTACCAGTGGTACCCGTGGCCGTTCCCGTTCCGCCAGGTGCACAACGCCCTGGCCTACGTGATCATCGGGTCGCTGGCCATCCACATCGCCGCCAAGCTGCCGGTCATCGCCCGGTACTGGCGGAAGCGCGACTCCTACGACGCGCACGGCCGGTTCATTGCGGACCCCGCGTCCGGCAGTGAACTGCTCCCACCCGGTCTGGAGGCTCATCCCGCGTCCGCCCCGCACGCTGCGGGCGCCGAGACCGCCGGGTCCACCGCCCCCGGCCTGCTGGGCCGCGTGTTCCGCTGGATCGACGGCGTCGACGCCGCCCCCGGCGGCGCCGAGCCCCGTCCCACCGGACCCGACACGGCCCCGGAGACCCGCGAGGTGTCCGAGGAGCCGAGTCCCGCCCAGCCGACGGCCGACGTGCCGGAGGCGAGCCGGGCCTCCAGGCCGACGCCGGAAGCCGCCACCGGACGACGGCAGCGCATCGCCCGACGCGGGTTCCTCGCCGGCGTGACGGCGGCGACCGTCGGTGTCGTCGCGCTCACGGCGGGGCAGTCCTCGAAGCTCGCGGAACCGTTCAACGTGTTCGGCGCCCGCGGTCGCGGCATCGGCGCGAACGGGCTGCCGGTGAACCGGACCGCGCGTGCGGCCGGCGTGCTCGCCACCGCGACCGCCGCCGACTGGACGCTCACCGTCGTCGGCCACGACGTGAGCCGGACGTTCGTCCGGGCGGAACTCGTCGCGCTCGGCACCGCGCAGGTCGACCTGCCCATCTCGTGCGTCGAGGGGTGGAGCCAGATGGCGACCTGGAAGGGCGTGCGGATGCGCGACCTGCTCGACGCGGTGCAGGCACCGCAGGGGTCGCACGTGCGGGTGACGAGCCTGGAACGGCACGGCGGCTACCGGATCATGGACATGGGACCGGAGTACGCCGAGGATCCGACGACGCTCATCGCCCTCGAGCTGAACGGTGCGACGCTCGACCTGGACCACGGGTTCCCGGCGCGGATCATCGCTCCGGGACGGCCCGGTGTGCTGCAGACCAAGTGGATCGAGAAGATCGAGGTGCTCCGGTGAAGGCCGCGCGGATCGTGCTCGTGGTGATCGGCGTGCTGGTCATCGCGTTCGGGGCGTACGTGCTCGTGACGTCCGTCAAGCCGAACCGCATCGGCGGGCTCGGGGTCTGGCTGCTCGCGGCGGTGGTGCTGCACGACGCGGTCCTGTCGCCGTTCGTGGTCGGTGCCGGGCTGCTGCTGCGTCGGGCCGGACGCTCGCTGCGGGCCTGGGTGCTCGTGGTCGTGCAGGCGGCGATCGTGCTCGGCAGCGTGCTCGCCCTGGTGGTCCTGCCGGAGATCGCGGCGAAGGACCACGGGCAGAAGAACCCGACCGTGCTGCCGTTCGACTACGGCACGCGCCTGCTGCTCGTCGAGGGGGCGCTGCTCGTCGTCGTGGTGGTCGTGCTCGTCATCGGGGTGGTGCGGTCGCGTCGGACTGGCGGTTCGGCGGGTTCGGCGGGTTCGTCCGGTTCGTCTGGTTCGTCCGCCGTGCGCACCACTGGTTAAAGGGACAACCTTTCGGTATGATCAGGTCATGACCGACGAGACCCCGTGGCTCACCCGCGAGCAGCTGCGCGCGTGGATGAAGCTCGTCGCGGTCATGGAACTCCTGCCGGCGGCGCTCGACCAGCAGCTGCAGCGTGACGCCGACCTGACGCACTTCGACTACATGGTCATCGCGATGCTCTCCGAGACCGACACCCGGACCCTGCGGATGTCGGCGCTCGCCTCGGCCACGAACGCCTCGTTGCCGCGGCTGTCGCACGTGGTGTCCCGGCTCGAGAAGCGCGGGCTCGTGACCCGGTGCCCGTCGACCTCCGACCGCCGGGCCACCGACGTCCGGCTGACCGACGCCGGGTACGCCACCATCGTCGAGGCAGCTCCGGACCACGTCCGCACCGCCCGCCGGGTGGTCATCGACGCGCTCTCCGACGAGCAGGTCGCGCAGCTCGACGGCATCGCGGCGTCGCTCCTGACACGGCTCGACCCCGAGGGGCGGTTCGCGGCGCTGACGTACCCGCGCGAGGACGACGACACCGCGATCTGCGAGCAGCGGCTGACGGGTGCGGCGACGGACTGAGGCCGCCTGGCCTCCGCGTCCCTGCAATAGGCTCGCCGCATGACCGACCCCGCCGTGCCGTCCGACACGTACTCCTACCTCGGACCCGCCGGCACCTTCACCGAGGCGGCCCTGAAGCTCGTCGAGGCCGCCGCCGGCAAGCCCTGGCGGAGTGTCAACAACGTCGGTGAGGCCCTGGACGACGTCATGTCCGGCCGCTCGATCGGGGCCGTCATCGCGATCGAGAACAGCGTCGACGGCGGAGTGAGCGCCACGCAGGACGCCCTGGCCCGGATCCCCGGCGTGCGGATCGTGGGGGAGTACCTGGTCCCGGTCGACTTCGTGCTCGTCGCCCGACCCGGCACGACCCTGGCCGACGTCCACACCGTGAACGCGCACCCCGTCGCCTACGCGCAGACGCACAACTGGCTCGAGGCGAACCTGCCCGGCCACGGCCACATCCCGGCGTCGTCGAACGTCGCCGCGGCCCTCGCCCTGCTCGAGGCGAACCCGACCGCCGACGCCGCCGTCGCGCCGCCGGGCATCACCGACCACCACGACGTCGTCGTGCTCGCGTCGTCCATCGGGGACAACGCCTCGGCGGTCACCCGGTTCGTGCTCGTGTCGAAGACCCTCGCGCTGCCCGAACCGACCGGCGCCGACAAGACCAGCGTCATCGTCGAGCTGCCCGCCGACCACCCCGGTGCCCTGGTCGACATGCTCGAACAGTTCGCGACGCGGGGCATCAACATGGGGCTGCTGTCGTCACGCCCGATCGGTGACGAGCTCGGCCGCTACCGGTTCGTCATCGACCTCGACGGGCACGTGCGCGACGAGCGGGTCGCGGACGCACTGCTCGGCCTGCGTCGGTTCAGCCCGCGCGTGACGTTCCTCGGGTCGTACCCGCGTGCCGACGGTGCCCGCCCCGAGGTGCCCGCGCGCTACTCGGACGCCGCGTTCGTCGAGGCGCGGGACTGGTTGCGCGCGATCGTGTCGGGCGAGCCCGGGGCGCGGTAGCGCCGGAACTGCCCCGGCTCAGGGCACCTGGCGCGAGCCGTGGCGGTCGTCCGCCGGGTCCGGCACGCGCACGGAGAGCCCCATCGGGTCGATGCGCGAACGGAAGGCGATGACCTCGCCCACCGGGTCGCCGTCGATCTCGAACTCGTCGGGCCGCTCGAGCCGCGCCGTGAACTCCTGCCCGCGCAGGTAGCGCAGGGGTCGTTCCTCGCGCGACTTCGAGACGATCTTCTTGCCGACCGCGGTCTTGCCCAGGTTCGACCGGCGGAACGCCCGCAGGATCCCGTTCTCCCAGAACACCCGGGCACCGATCCGCACCCAGCCGAAGAACCCGCGAGGACGCATCACGGCGATGTCGAACACCCCGTCGTCGATCTCGGCGTCGGGCAGCAGGATCGCGCCGGCCTGCAGCATGCCGCAGTTGCCGACGATGAGCGAGTGCGCTCGGAGCGAGTGGTTGCCGTCGTCGTCCAGCTGGTAACGGAACTCGAACGCGTTGGCGTCGCGCACCGAACGGAACAGCGAGTCGACGTACGCGAGCCAGCCGACCTTCTTCTTCAGCTCGGGGCGGGTGTTCACGAGCATCCGGGCGTCGAGCCCGAGGCCCGCCATCACCAGGAAGCCGAAGCGTTCGCGCTCGCCGCCGGGGCGCTCGACCTTGAGCATGCCGAAGTCGATCTTGCGGTCGTCGCCGTGGAAGATCGTCCGGACGCTCGCGGCGAGGTCGTCGAGGGGGAGCTTCATGTTGCGCGCGAGCAGGTTGCCGGTGCCGCTCGGCAGCAGCGCCAGGGTCGAACCGGACTCGTGCACGACCTCGGCGACCGCACGGACCGTGCCGTCCCCGCCGGCCGCAGCGACGACGTCGGCACCGGCCTCGATCGCTGCGCGGGCCATGCCGCCGCCCGGGTCTTCTTCTGAGGTCTCGAACCACAGGGTCTCAGCCCAGCCGGCCTGCTGCTGGTGTTCCTGCACCGTGCGCTTGAGGGTCGGCAGGTGGACCTTGACCGGGTTGTAGACCACCGCGGCCGTCCGCTGCTCGGTGGGGAGGGCGTCCTGGTCCGCGGGCGCGGTCTCCGAAGGGGTCGACATACGTCCACGCTACCGATCGAGGCTGCGTGCGGTTGCCCCCGTCTAGGATGGGGCGGTGATCGATCCACAGCTGCTTCGCGACAACCCGGACGTCATCAAGGCTTCACAGCAGGCGCGTGGTGCCTCCGTGGCCGTCGTCGACGAAGCCGTCGCCGCCGATTCCGCCCGCCGCAGTGCGATCACCTCGTTCGAGTCGCTCCGCGCCGAGCAGAACGCCTTCGGCAAGACCGTCGCCAAGGCCCCGAAGGACGAGAAGGCCGCGCTCGTGCAGCAGGCCCAGGCCCTCGCCGCAAAGGTGAAGGAGGCGCAGGCCACCGTCACCGCGGCCGAGGACACCTTCAACACCGTCGTCCGCGGCATCCCGAACGTCGTGCTCCCCGGTGTGCCCGAGGGCGGCGAGGACGACTTCGTCACGCTCCGCACCGTCGGCACCAAGCCCGAGTTCGACTTCGAGCCGAAGGACCACGCCGACCTCGGCGAGCACCTCGGCATCATCGACATCCCGCGTGGCGTGAAGGTCTCCGGCTCGCGCTTCTACTTCCTGCGCGGCATGGGCGCCCGGCTCGAGATCGCGCTGATGTCGCTCGGCCTCGACCGTGCGATCGCTGCCGGCTTCGAGCCGCTCATCACCCCGACGCTCGTCCGCCCCGAGACGATGGCCGGCACCGGGTTCCTCGGTGAGCACGCGGCCGAGGTCTACCGGCTCGAAGCCGACGACCTGTACCTGACCGGGACGAGCGAGGTCGCCCTCGCCGGGTTCCACGCCGACGAGATCCTCGACATCGAGAAGACCGCGCACCGCTACGCCGGCTGGTCGACCTGCTACCGGCGTGAGGCCGGGTCGGCGGGCAAGGACAACCGCGGCATCCTCCGCGTGCACCAGTTCAACAAGCTCGAGATGTTCACCTACGTGCACCCGGACCAGGCCGAGGCCGAGCACGAGCGCCTCGTCGCCCACCAGGAGCAGATGCTGCAGGACCTCGGGCTGCACTACCGCGTGATCGACGTCGCCGGCGGTGACCTCGGCACGAGCGCCGCGAAGAAGTACGACATCGAGGCGTGGGTCCCGACGCAGGGCACGTTCCGCGAGCTCACCTCGACGTCGAACTGCACGACGTTCCAGGCCCGCCGCCTCGACATCCGGTACCGCACCGAGAGCGGCAAGACCGCCCCGGTCGCCACCCTGAACGGCACCCTCGCCACCACCCGCTGGATCGTCGCGATCCTCGAGACGCACCAGCAGGCCGACGGTTCCGTCGTCGTGCCGGAGGTCCTGCGCCCCTACCTCGGTGGCGTCGAGGTGATCGAGCCCCGATGAGCACCCAGGGACGGTTCGTGGACGGCACCGAGCAGGGCGCGGGCACCGACGCGCCCGCCCGCACCAAGCGCTGGCTGGTCGCGCTCGACATCGACGGCACCACCATGCGCGAGGACGGTGTCATCACCGAGGCCGTCGTGGCGGCAGTCCGTGACGCCGAGGCCGCCGGGCACGAGGTCATGCTCTCGACCGGCCGCAGCGAGGGTATGACCGTGCCCCTGCTCGAGACCCTCGGCATCCGGCCGAAGTACCTGGTCTGCGCGAACGGTGCGCTCATCCTGGCCCGCCGCGCCGACGGCTCCTACGTGCGCGAACACGTCGAGCGGTTCGACCCGTCCGAGGTGCTGCAGACCATCCACGGCGCGCTCGAGAACGCCGCGTTCGGCGTCGAGGACGAGACCGGTCACTTCCTGCTGTCCGGCAACTTCCCCGACGACACGATGACCGTCGAGGGTGAGCACGTGCCGTTCGAGCAGCTGCTTGGCGTCGAGGCCACCCGCGTCGTCGTCATCTCGCCCGGCCACGACACCGAGGACTTCCTGCAGATCGTCGAGCAGATGGGCCTGCACAAGGTCTCGTACTCCGTCGGCTGGACGTCGTGGCTCGACATCGCTCCGGAGGGCGTGACGAAGGCCACCGCGATGGAGCGCGTGCGCGAGTGGCTCGACATCCCGCGTTCCCGCGTCTTCGCCGCGGGCGACGGCCGCAACGACATCGACATGCTCCGCTGGGCCTCGACCTCCGGTCGCGGCGTCGTCATGGGCCAGGCCCCCGACGACGTCGTCGACGCCGGCAACGAGCTCACCGGCGGCATCACCGACGACGGCCTGGCAGCGGCGCTCGACTCCCTGCCCCGTTAGTCCGCGCTCGCGCGCATCCCAGCCTGGAGGCCCGGGTAGACTTCCCGGGACGCGATCACGTCTCGCCACGTGGTCGCGTCACTGGAGGGTTGTCCGAGCGGCCGATGGAGCCTGTCTTGAAAACAGGTGGGCAGAGATGTCTCGTGGGTTCGAATCCCACACCCTCCGCGATGGACACACGGTTGCGCCCACTCCGCCTCGACGACGCGGCCGTCCTGGCTGCGGTCATCACCGAGAACGCCGACCACCTGCGACCGTGGGAACCGGCGCGAGCGCCGTCGTACTACACGGAGTCCGGCCAGCGGGACGTCGTCACGCAGGCCCTCGCCACGCAGCGCGCGGGCAACGCGGTGCCGTTCGTCATCGAGTCGACCGACGGGGAACTCCTCGGCCGCATCACGCTGAGCGGCGTCGTCCGCGGCGCCCTGCAGTCGTGCGCGATGGGGTACTGGATCCGCGCCGACCGCACGCGCCAGGGCCATGCGTCCCGCGCTGTCCGCGCGGCGGCCGATCACGCGTTCGACGTGCTCCGTCTGCACCGCGTGCAGGCCGAGACCCTGCCCGAGAACGTCGGCTCGCAGCGCGCGCTCGAGTCGGCGGGCTTCACCCGGTACGGCTTCGCGCCGGAGTACATCAAGATCAACGGGGTCTGGCGCGACCACGTCATGTTCCAGCTCCTCGCGCCGACGCCGGCGCCGTGATCGAGGTCGTCGAGTACCGGTCGTCGTGGCCCGAGCGGTTCCGGCAGCTGCACGACGCGTACGCCGCCGCGCTCGACGACGCCGACGTGCCGTTCCGGAGCATCGAGCACGTGGGCAGCACGTCCGTGCCGGGCTTGGCGGCGAAGCCCGTGCTCGACGTCGACGTCGTGGTGGACGCTGCCGACGTCCCGGCTGCAGTGGCGGCGATGGCGACGATCGGCTTCGAGCCGCGCGGTGAACTCGGCGTCCCGGACAGGCAGGCGTTCCGGGCACCGGAGCGGTTCGCCCCGACCAACACCTACGTCGTCACGACCGGATCGCTCGCGCTGCGGAACCACCTGGCCGTCCGTGACGTGCTGCGTTCCGACCCGGTGCAGCGCGACGAGTACGCCGCCGTGAAGCGCCGGGCAGCCACCGAGGCCGAGGACATCGACGACTACATCGAGCGCAAGAGCGAGGTGCTGAGCCGGGTCCTCCACGCCGGTGGCCTGTCCGACGACGAGCGTGCCGCCATCACCGGCACGAACCGTCGGATCACCGACCGCGGCGCGGGCGGCTGACGCGATCGGAGCGGGTGACGGTTCTGGTTCGCGAACACGGGTGTTCGCGAACCAGAACCGTCATCGTCCGAACGGGAACATGCCTCAGGCGCTGGCGAGCATCGGGTAGAGCGCGGTGAGCGGGGCGCTCAGGCCGGCACGGACGTCGCGGCTGACCTGGTCGGCGAGGACCTCGTGCTCGCCGGCCTCGACCGCGTCCCAGATCGACCGGACGATGTCGGCGGGGTCGGACTTCTCGACGTCGAGGTCGGCGATCATGCCGGTGTCGGTGTAGCCGAGGTGGGCGCCGACGACCTGGGTGCCCTGGGGTGCGAGCTCGAGACGCAGGGAGTTCGTGATCGACCAGAACGCGGCCTTCGACGCCGAGTACGCGCCGGCGAGGGCGACCCAGCTCAGGGCGGAGTGCACGTCGATCAGCGCACCGTTGGCGATCGAGGGGGCGAAGGCCTTGGCGACGCGGAGTGCACCGAAGACGTTGGTGGCGAAGATGCGCTCGACCTCTTCGACGGAGACGTCGACGAGCGGGTCGGAGCCGGCGATCCCGGCGTTGTTCACGACGACGGTCACGTCGGCTGCGGCGCGGGCCGCGGCGTCGACGCTCTCCTGGCTCGTGACGTCGAGGGCGAGCGGGACGATGCGCTCGTCGTCCCAGGTACGGGGGTTGCGGGCGGTCGCGTAGACCTTGGTGGCGCCACGCTCCAGGGCCTGGCGGACGAACTCGGCGCCGAGGCCGCCGTTCGCTCCGGTGACGAGGACGACGGCGTTGGTGAGGTCGGTCATGAGTGCTCCAGACGAGAGAAGGTGGGTACGGAAACCGAACCTAGCACGTTGTGTCCGGAAATCGAACCCAGCTACGATGAACGCATGCTCGGCATCCTCGGCGGCGACGAGCGCTGCCCCATTGCACGCTCCCTCGACGTCCTCGGCGAGAAGTGGACGCTCATGATCGTCCGCGACGCCGTCGGTGGCTCGACGCGCTTCAGCCAGTTCCAGCAGAGCCTCGGCATCCCGCGCGAGGTCCTGACCGCACGCCTGGCCTCACTCGTCGACGGGGGAGTGCTCGAGCGCACGACCTACAAGCCCGAGGGGGCACGTGCCCGCGAGGAGTACGTCCTGACCGACGCCGGCCGCGACCTGTCGCTCGTGCTGCTCGCCCTCGGCGGCTGGGCCGACCGGCACCGCCCGTCCGAGCGAGCGTCGGACCTGCGCTTCGTCGACGCCGAGACCGGCGAGGCGGTCGAAGCTGCCGCCGTGACCGTGGATGCGCAGCAGCGCATCCCGACCGCACGCCTCCGCGCCGTCATGGAGCCGGTGGCCTGAACGCGACCGGCTGACGGACAGGAGGCCCGTGGCGGCCCCGCCCCGCGCCTCCGGGCTGTCGGTGGGTACGTCAGCGACGCACGTCGCACCCGCAACTCGCGCCGAGGACCAACTCGGCGGGGACCAGGTCGCGATGCCACTGGTTGTCGGCATCGAGGCCGAGCACGCGGTCGACCGCGGCGACCGCCATCGTCTCGATCGGCTGCCGGACCGTGGTGAGCTGCGGGTTCGTGTAGTCCGCCTCGGCCGCGCCGTCGAACGACACGATCGCGACGTCCTCGGGGACGCGCAGACCGAGTTCCCACAGTGCGCGCATCAGGCCGATCGCCTGCATGTCCGAACTGACGAAGACGGCTCGGGGCCCCGTCTCGTCGGCGAACATGCGGAGGCCGGCTTCGTAGCCTCCGCGCCGGGTGAAGTCGGTGCGGACGATGGGGCCGTCGGGCAGGCCGGCCTGGCGCAGGGCCCGCATCCAGCCCTGCTCGCGGAGCTCCATCGAGCCGGTGTGCCCCATCACGAGGCCGATCGAGCGGTAGCCGTGCTCGACCAGGTGCTGCGTGCCGTCGAGAGCGCCACGCAGGGCGTCGACACCGATGCTGGCGTACTCGGGGACCTCGAAGAACGTGTTGAGCAGGACCATCGGCAGGCCGGGGTCGGTGACGGTCGACAGGTCGGGGTGGGTCATGATGCTCGTCACGATGATGCCGTCGACCTGGCGCGCGGAGAGGCTGCGGAGCCGCTCGCGCTCCTGGGCGGCGTCACCGTCGCTGTTGGCGAGCAGGACGTCGTAGCCGCGTGCGGCGGCGGCGTGGGTGACGGCGACGGCGAGCTCGGACCAGAACGGGTTGTCGAGTTCGGGCACGATCAGGCCGAGCATCTTCGACGAGCCGGTGCGCAGGGCCTGGGCGCTCGCGTTCGGGCGGTAGCCGAGGACGCGGATGGCCTCGCGCACCCGGGCGGCGGTGGCGGCGGCCACGGGACGCGGTCCGTCGTGCACGACGTAGCTGACGACGGAGGTGCTGACCCCGGCGTAGCGGGCGACGTCCGCACGGGTGACCGCCCTGGGGTTCGTCGGGACGGTCACGGGTGCCACCTTCGTCGGGTCCAGGAGCGTCGTTCGGGCGCCGGCCCACGACGGACCGGCACCCGAACGACACGTGTTACTCGGACGCGATCGTAGCCGACGACGTGCTGCCTGCTGACGTCGGTGCGCTCGCCGTCGCAGTGCTCGCCGTCTCGGGGGCGTCGCCGAAGTCCGGCACGTCGAGGCGGGCGCCACCCTGCAGCGCGGACTGGTGGGCGATGATGCCCGGCAGGGTGAAGCGCGCGGCGGTCCAGGCGTTCACCGGCGGCAGGGTCCGGTCGACGACGGCGCGGACGAAGTCGTCGGCGAGGAACTGGTGGCTGCCCTCGTGCCCGGTCGGCACACCGTCGTACTCGGCGGGCAGACGGTCGGTGTCGTGCACCTCGGCGTAGCCGGAGACGAACGCGTCGCGCAGGGACGGGTCGACGTCGGCCAGGCGCGGGTCGTCGAGGGACATCGTCGCCTGCGTGTCGATCTTGTCGCTGATGTCGTACGAGTCCTCCTTGTCCTGCCAGACGCTGGTCTTCGCGAGCTGCTCGAAGCTGGCTTCGGTGCCGAAGTAGCGGAAACGCGACTCACGGATGTGCGACGGGTAGCCGACGCGACGCATCTCGTTGATGCGCATGACCCCGCCGTTGTCGAGCTCGAACAGGGCGGTGGCGTTCGAGAAGTCGTTGTCGAACTGGCTGACGTCCTTGTCGAAGACGCCGTCACCGCGGTCGTCCTTCACGCCGATGCAGCTGACGCTGACCGCGTGCCCGGGGATCGCGCCGAGGACCCCACCGACCGAGTGCGTCGGGTAGAGCATGGGCGGGTAGCTGGCGGTGCGCTTCCACTCGTCGCCGCCGCTGTACTGGTACGCGGCGTAGAAGCCGAGGTCCATGTCGTGCACGTAGTCGCCCTCGGCGTAGAACACCCGGCCGAAGGCGCCGGCGGCGACCTGCTTGCGGGCGAACACCGTCGCGGGGTTGTAGTAGCTCGTCTCGCCCATCATGTAGGTCAGGCCGGTCTCGCGGACCGCCTGGATGATGTCGCGGATCTCGTCGACGGAGATCGCCATCGGCACGGCGGAGTACACGTGCTTGCCGGCGCGCAGGGCCTTGACCACGAGCGGACCGTGGGTCCAGCGCTGCGTGAAGATCGCGACGGCGTCGACGTCCGAGGCGAGGACGGCGTCGAAGTCCGGGAACGTGCCGTCGAGGTGCTGCGTCTCGACGAGTTCGGACGCGCGCTCGTCGACGAGGTCCGTGACGTAGACCCGGTCCACGTCGGGGTGGAGCTTGAACAGCTTGGCGAACTGGGGGGCGAACTGGCCCGCGCCGACCATTCCGACAGAGATCATCAGTGACCTTTCCAGGGGTGTGGGATGCGTCGCCGAGCGGGTCGCTCCGATGCGATCGAGCGCCATCCTGACACACGCTGTCTACACGTGACAACCCCCTTCGACAGCCCGGAAAGAGCCTCTTGCCAGCAGTGGTCCCCACGTGTAGATTCCCGGCTCACGGACTGCTGCACGTCAGTCCACCGCAGACGAAGGAGTCGCGATGGCAACCGAGAGCCCTGTGTCGTCACCCTTGACGACCGCCAGCACGAGACGGAGGAGTCGGTCCGCCGACCTCGCCCGTGCCCGCACCACCGCACCACGGCGCCGCCCCAGGAACGACCTGTGGCTCGCGCTCGTCTTCATCGCCCCGGCAGCCGTCGGGTTCGCGGTGTTCCTCGCCTGGCCGACCGTGCGGGGCATCTACCTGAGCTTCACCTCGTACAACCTGCTCACCGAGCCCGAGTTCACCGGCTTGCAGAACTACGCCCGCCTGGTGCAGGACTCGATCTTCTGGCACTCGATGGTGGTGACGGTCGAGTACGTCCTCATCAACATCGTCATCCAGACCGTCGTCGCGCTGTTCATCGCCGTGATGATGCACCGCCTGACCAAGTCGACCTTCGTGCGCGGCATCGTGCTCGCGCCGTACCTGGTGTCGAACGTCGTCGCCGCCCTGGTCTGGCTCTGGATCCTCGACACCCAGCTCGGCATCGGCAACGAGATGCTCGCCGCACTCGGGCTCGACCGCATCCCGTTCCTGCAGAGCGACGTCTGGGGCATCCCCTCGATCGCGCTCATCAACGTCTGGCGGCACGTCGGCTACACCGCACTGCTCATCTTCGCCGGCCTGCAGTCGCTGCCCGAGACCGTGTACGAGGCCGGACGCATCGACGGTGCCAGCGAGTGGAAGATGTTCTGGCGCATCACGGTGCCGCTGCTCCGCCCGATCCTGTCCCTGGTGCTGATCATCACCGTGATCGGGTCGTTCCAGGTGTTCGACACCGTCGCCGTCACCACGCAGGGCGGCCCCGCGAACGCCACGAACGTCGTGCAGAACTACATCTACAACCTGGCGTTCGGCCGGTTCCAGTTCGGCTACGCGTCCGCGGTCTCGGTCGCGCTCCTCATCGTCCTCAGCATCATCACGATCATCCAGTACCGCCTCACCCGCTCGGGTGAGTCCGACCTGGACTGAACGGAAGCGCCATGACCACGACACTCACCCGTTCCGTCACCACGTCCCGCCCGCCGCGGATGGGCGCCGGCCACCGCCGCCGCCCGTCGCGCGGCCGGGTGCTCGCCTGGGTCGCGATGATCCTCGTCATCGTCGTCACCCTGTTCCCGTTCTACTGGATCCTGCGCACCGCGCTGTCGTCGAACACCGCGATCAACTCCGACCCCACCTCGCTGCTGCCCGTCGGGTTCAGCCTGGGCGGGTTCGAGCGGGTCTTCGGCCTGCAGTCCACCGAAGAGGCGTTGGCGCAGGGCGGCTCCGGCGCCGCGCTGAACTTCTGGCGGTACCTGCTCAACTCGATCCTGGTGTCGACGCTCGTCACGGTCGGCCAGGTGTTCTTCTCGGCAGCGGCCGCCTACGCCTTCGCCCGGCTGCGCTGGCCCGGTCGCGACAAGGTGTTCGGGGTGTTCCTGGCCGGGCTGATGGTCCCCGCGATCTTCACGCTGCTGCCGAACTTCACCCTCATCAAGCAGCTCGGGCTCGTCGACAACCTGCTCGGCATCGCCCTGCCGACGATGTTCATGACCCCGTTCGCGGTGTTCTTCCTGCGGCAGTTCTTCCTCGGCATCTCGAAGGAGGTCGAAGAGGCGGCCCTCATTGACGGCGCCGGCAAGGTCCGCGTCTTCTTCCGGCTCGTCATCCCGATGGCGGCGGCCCCGATCGCCACGCTCGCCGTGCTGACGTACATCACGAGCTGGAACGACTACTTCTGGCCGCTCATGGTGTCGTACACGGACAGCTCGCGGGTGCTGACCGTCGCGCTCGGCGTCTTCAAGTCGCAGACCCCGCAGTCCGGCACCGACTGGGCCGGGCTCATGGCCGCGACCCTGGTGGCGGCGCTCCCGATGATCCTGCTGTTCGGCGTCTTCGCCAAGCGGATCGTCAACTCCATCGGCTTCTCCGGGATCAAGTGACCCGGCTGTCGGACAGGACGAACACCATGACGAACCAACTGACCCGCCGCACGCTCTTCGCCGGCGGCGCCTCCGCCCTGGCCCTCGGCGCGCTCGCCGCCTGCTCGTCGCCAGGTCGCCGCACGACGAACCGGTCGGGTGCGCGCACCGTGAGCTACTGGCTCTGGGACGCCAACCAGCAGCCCGCGTACCAGGCCGTCGCCGACGCGTTCCACCGCGCGAACCCGGACATCACCGTGAAGATCACCCAGCTCGGGTGGAACGACTACTGGACCAAGCTCACCGCGGGCTTCATCGCCGGCACCGCTCCCGACGTCTTCACCGACCACCTGACGAAGTTCCCGCAGTACGCCGACCTCGACGTGCTCTACAAGCTCGACGAACTCGACGCCACGAAGGGCATCCGGGACGACGACTACCAGTCCGGGCTCGCCGAACTGTGGAAGGGCCAGGACGGCCACCGCTACGGCTCGCCGAAGGACTGGGACACCGTCGCGATGTTCTACGACCGGAAGGCGATGGCGAAGGCCGGGGTCTCCGCCGAGGAACTCGGGTCGCTCGAGTGGAACCCGGAGGACGGCGGCACGTTCGAACGGATGCTCGCGCGGCTGACCGTCGACTCGAAGGGCCGACGCGGCGACGAGGACGGCTTCGACAAGGACGACGTCGCCGTCTACGGGATCTCGTCGAACGGCTCGGGCGGTGACGGCTTCGGCCAGACCCAGTGGTCACCGTTCACCGGATCGGTCGACTGGTTCTACACGAACGAGAACCCGTGGGGCGACAAGTTCCGCTACGACGAGCGGGTCGTGCAGGACACTCTTGCCTGGTACTACCGGCTGGCCGAGAAGGGCTACATGGCGAAGTACGGGGTGTTCTCCACCACGACCGGGCCCGAGGTCCAGCTCGGCGCCGGCAAGTGCGCGCTGTCGTTCAACGGCTCGTGGATGATCGGTTCGTACCTCGGCATGGAGGACCTCGACGTCGCGGTCGCTCCGACCCCGATCGGCCCGTCGGGCCATCGTGCGTCGATGTTCAACGGGCTCGGCGACTCGATCACGAAGCAGGCGAAGGACCCCGAGGCCGCCGCGAAGTGGGTGGCGTTCCTGGGCAGCGACGAGGCCCAGCGGATCGTCGGTGAGAGCGGGATCGTGTTCCCCGCCCGTCCCGCGGGTACCGAGGCTGCCGTGGCGTCGTTCCGGAAGCGCGGGCTCGACGTCTCGGCGTTCACCCGGCAGGTCGAGGAGGACACCACGTTCCTGTTCCCGGTCACGAAGAACCCCGCCGACGTGCAGGCCCTGCTGCAGCCCGCCTTCGACGACGTCTACGCGAACGGCAAGCCGATCTCGACGCTGACCGGGGTCAACGAACAGGTCAACAACCTGCTCGCCCTCACCTGATCGAAACCCGAAACCCGAAACGCGAAACCCGAAACCCGACACCCCGCCCGTCGTCCGCATGCCGCACCGTCCGGTGCGGTGTGCGGACGACGCGTTGACCGTGCCGCCGACCACGACCCAGACTGCAGGGGATGACTTCCCTCACCTCCCTCGTCTACATGTCCGTCGCCGTCGACGACCTGACCGACGACCAGCTGGTCGCCATGCTGCGTGAGGCGCGGCTCCGCAACCACGCGCTCGGCGTCTCCGGGCTCCTGCTCGCCAAGGGCGGCCGGTTCATGCAGGTGCTCGAGGGTCCGGTCTGGAGCGTCGAGGACCGCTTCGCCGCGATCGAGCGCGACCCGCGGCACACCGGCGTGAAGTCGTTGTCGCGTGAGTCCATCAGCACGCGTCGGTTCGACGGCTGGGCGATGGCGTTCGGCAGCCCGACCGGGGACGAGCTCCGTGACGAGCCCGGGTTCAGTACCTTCCTCAGCGACCGCACCGGTCTGCCGACCGGGGTGGCGGGCACGCCCGCCGACTGGCTGCTCCGCTGGTTCCGTGGGCGCGACCTGCAGGACCTGCCCGAGGAGCGCATCACGCTCGGCCGGCACGCGGCCTGAGCCGCACCACCCTCGGACTGCCGGCACGCGGCCTCAGCCGCACCACCCCTCGGTCTGGAGGCACGGTGCGGGCCCGCCCCGTGCCTCCAGACTGTGAGACTGGTCCCGTGGAACGACGTGAGCAGATCCTGGTGGCCGCGGCGGAGGAGTTCGACCGCGTCGGCTTCGCCGGCGCGACGATCGCGGGCATCGCCCGCGCGGCGGGCGTCTCGCAGGGAACGCTGCACTTCCACTTCCCGACGAAGCTCGCCCTGGCGCTCGGCGTCATCGGCGAGCAGAACGCCCGCACCTTCGACGTCGTCAGCCACACCGACAGCTCGCCGGTCGCCGCGCTGATCGGGGCGTCGCACGGCATCGCCGACCTGCTCCGGACCGACCCGATCGTGCGGGCGGGGATCCGGCTGTCGCTGGAGCGCGGCGAGTTCCAGACCGCGACGCTGAGCTTCTACGAGCAGTGGATCGGCGGGATCGTCGACGTGTTCCGGTTGGCGGTCGCGAGCGGGGAACTCCGGACGGACCTGACCGCGGAGCAGCTCGGGTCGACGGTGGTGCCCTACTTCACGGGCGTGCAGCTCGTGTCCGACGTCCGGACGCGGCGCACCGACCTGATGCCGGCCGTGGCGACGATGTGGCGCGTGGTGATCGCGGCGACGGCGGACCCGAAGCACCGCGACCGGCTGCTCGACGTCGTCGAGGACGCGTTCAGCGAAGGCTGATCCGCGACGGCGTGCGGGGTCGGATCAGAGGTCGTGCAGCTCGCGGTCGCGGAACCACTTCAACAGCCAGGCAGCACTGGTCCGGTCGAACGAGCGCGGGAAGTCCATCGTGCCGGACAGGAAGGGACTGAAGCCCGCTTCGGAGCGGATGTCCGAGTCGTCGAGCGCGCGGTAGGCCATCGACCAGCCGTCGAACCGTCGGCGCTCGATGTCCTCGCGCACCAGCGACTTGACCTCACCGTGACGGCGGTCCTTCGCGATCACGTCGTACCGGTCTTGCACGCTCCACGCCGGCCCCTCGAGCAGCTGCATGAACCGGCCGCCCTTGGCGAGCAGGAGCCCGGAGACCCCGAGCGCTTCGTTGCGTAGCCGGGACTCCGCGAGCAGCACCGCCATGGCCTGGTCGTCGAAGGGGACGACGGCACGGCTCATGTAGACGATGGAGACGAGCACTCCTCCATCCTGCTGGGTGGAAGGCCGTTGCGCGAAGCGGATGTCCGCAACGCGCCCTGCCCATCGGCGCTGCGGATCAGCCCTGCGGCAGCTCGTGCGCGGTGACGTCCTCGTTGCGCTTCTTCCGCCACGGACGGGCCGGGGTGTTCGGGCCGTCCCACACCAGGATCGCGCCCCAGGCGGCGGCGATCAGCGGCACCGAGATGATCGCGCCGGTGATGCCGGCGAGGACGGTGCCGGCGGTCAGCCCGATCAGGATGACGAGGCCGTGCAGCTTGAGGGTGCGACCCATCAGGACCGGCTGCAGGAAGTTGCCCTCGAGCTGGTTCACGACGATCACGATGCCGATCACGATGAGCGCCTTGACCGGGCCGAGGGCCACGAGCGCGACCAGGGCGGCGAGGATGCCGGCGGCGGTGGCACCGACGATCGGGATGAACGCCGTGATGAAGACGACGACGGCCAGCGGCAGGGCGAGTGGGACGCCCAGGATCGCGATGCTGACACCGATGCCGATCGCGTCCACAGCAGCGACGGTGGCCGTACCGCGGACGTACCCGCCGAGGGTCGAGACGACCCGGTCGCCGACGCGACGTGCTCGGGCGTAGCGCTCACCGGTGAAGGGGCGGAGCAGGAACTCCCAGATGCTCGGGCCGTCCTTCAGGAAGAAGAACAGCACGACGATCATCAGCACGAGCCCGGTCAGGAAGTTCGCGGTGGCCGAGGCTCCGGCGAGGGCACCGGAGCCGAACTGCGCGCTCGTGACGAAGTCGGAGGCCCCGGCGACGGCGTCGTCGATCTGCTTGTCGGAGATCGAGAACGGCAGGGTCTTCGCGAAGGTCTGCAGCTGCTCGAATCCGTCGACTGCCGACTTCTGCAGCTGTGCCCACTGGTTCTCGACAGCGACGACGATGAGCCAGCCGATCAACCCCAGGATCGCGAGGACGCCGATGAGCACCGCGAGGGTGGCCACCACCGACGGCACCCGGTGCTTGCGGAGCCACGACACCACGGGGTGCATGGCCGACGCGATGATGAGCGCGAGGAGCACCGGGATCGTGACGACGCTCAGGATGTTGCTCGCCCAGACGATGCCGGCGACGACCACCACGACGATGATGAGCTGCAGGCAGCGGGTCGCGAGGTGCCCGGCGGAGTCGGACCACGCGGCCTGGACCCTGGACGGAGGGACTGGGGTGGTCGGGCGCGGGGCGTCGCGGAAGAACGGCATGCCGGAGACGCTACCGACCGGACGGCCGACGCGCCGGTTCCGCCGGCTCGATCGTCCGACCGGTGTCCTGCCCCCGCGTCGCCGGGGCGACCAGGAACGCGGCGACCAGCAGGACGAGGGGCACGAGCATCGCCGTCTGCAGGCCGAGGTGCTCCCCGACGAACCCGAGCAGCGGCGGCCCCACCAGGAACGCGATGTACCCGGCGGTGGCCACCACCGACACCCGGCGGTCGCCGTCAGTGGGGTGGTCGCCCGCGGCGGAGATCGACAGCGGGAACCCGAGGGCGATGCCGAGCCCCCAGACGCCGGCGGCAGCCGCGGTGACGATCGGACTCGGTGACAGCACGACGAGCAGGACCCCCACCGCACCGACCGCGGCACAGACCCGGACGACCGGGGCGCGCCCGAACCGGGCGACGAGCGGGGTGCCGGCCGCGCGACCGATGAGCATGGCGAGCGCGAACCCGGTGAACACGAGGGACCCGACGGACTCGGGGGCGTCGTGATCGGTGGTCATCAGCAGCGGGAGCCAGTCGCTCGCGGCACCCTCGGCGAAGGCCATCGCCAGCGTGATGACGGCGATCATGGCGAGCTGCACGGTGAGGACGGAGCGGCGGTCTCCCCGACGGGTGCCGCGGGCAACGGCAGGCGCATCGGTCGGTGTCTCACGGGGCACCGGCCGCAGGTTCAGCGCCGCGAACGCCGCCAGCGCGGCCATCACCGCGGCGCCGACGAGCAGGTGCACCCGGACCGGGGTCCCCGCCGCCGTCATGGCGATGCCGACGACCCCACCGACCACGCTGCCGAGGCTGAAGCATGCGTGCAGCACCGGCACGACCGGTCGTCCGATCTGCCGTTCGACCGCGGCGGCCTCGACGTTCAGCCCGATCTCGGCGACGCCCGCCCCGAAGCCGATCAGGAACAGCCCAGCCCAGACCCCGGCGGCGACCTGCGCCGGGGCGAGCAGCGCGACGAGCACCATGCCGACGACGGGCAGCGCGCCCCCGAGCAAGATCAGCGGGCGGTTGCCGGTCCGTCGCACCAGCGCCCCGGCGCCGAGGATCCCGATCATCGACCCGATCGACAGCCCGAGCAGGACGAGGCCCATCGCCTCGATCGAGGCGCCGAGCTCATCGCGGATCGCGGGCGTCCGGGTGATCCACGTCGCGATCCCGAACCCGGTCACCGTCGACGTGGCGAAGAGTGCGAGTCGATGCCGCCCGGCCATGCCCCCATCTGATCGGTCCCCGGGCGGCCCGTCAAGGGCGACCGCGTCCCGCGCTTAGGATCGGGCGCATGGCGACCGTCCTCCTCGTCCGTCACGGACGCACCACCGCGAACGCCACCGGCGTCCTGGCCGGACGCACCGCCGGCGTGCGACTCGACGCCGTCGGCCGCGCCCAGGCCGAGCGGACCGCGGAGCGCATCGCCGCGGTGCCCGTCGTCGCCGTGGTGTCGAGTCCGCTCGAGCGCTGCCGGCAGACCGCCCGCGCGATCCTGGACCGGCAGACGGACCGGCAGACCGGTGCACCCGCCTCGCTGATCGAGCGGGCCATCACCGAGGCCGACTACGGGCAGTGGCAGGGCCGGAAACTCGCCGACCTGGCGAAGGAGCCCCTCTGGCGCACGGTGCAGGCGAACCCGAGCGCCGTCGTGTTCCCCGGCGGTGAGTCCATGCAGACGATGCAGTCCCGGGCCGTTGCGGCCGTCCGGCGCATCGACGCCGAGGTCGAGGCGGAGCACGGACCCGGCGCCGTCTGGGTCGCCGTGAGCCACGGCGACATCATCAAGAGCGTCCTCGCCGACGCGTTCGGCATGCACCTGGACCTGTTCCAGCGCATCGGCGTCGGCCCGGCCTCGGTGTCCGTCGTGCGCTACGGCGAGCACCGCCCGGAGGTCGTCGCGACGAACACCGAGTCCGGTGACCTGTCCTGGCTGCGCACCGCCCCGGCACCCAGCGGGGACGCCGCGGTCGGCGGCGGCGCGGGCCATCCGGAACCCGATGCGCACACCGGCACCGGGCGTCCGGCGCCCGACGCGCCCGCGGGTCCTGCCGGACCCTGAACGGCCGGAGCCGAGCGCTCCTACAATGCGGGTATGCCCACCATCGTCCACGGCTTCGACTGGCCGGACCGCCTCGTCGTCGGCACCATCGGCCGTCCGGGTGAGCGCGCCTTCTACATCCAGGCCCGCTCCGGTCGGCGCGTCACCAGCGTCGCGCTCGAGAAGGAGCAGACCGCCGTGCTCGCCGACAAGATCGACGAGCTCCTCGACGAGGTGGCGACCGTCGACGACAACCGCTTCAGCGTGCCGCCGTCGGTGCCCGTCGAACTCCGCGACCCGGAGCCGCTCGACCAGCCCGTCGAGGCCGAGTTCCGCGCCGGGGCCCTGAGCCTGGGCTTCGACCCGTCCACCGCGCAGGTCGTCATCGAGGCGTACCCGATCGACGACGAGGTCGAGATCGTGTCCGAGGAGAGCGAGGACGGCATCGAGATCGAGGCCGTCGTCGAGATCCCCGAGCCCGCCGAGCTGTTCCAGGTGAAGATCCCGGTCGGCACCGCCCGGGCCTTCGTCGAGCGCACGCGCGAGGTCGTCGCCGCTGGTCGTCCGCCCGGCGACGCATGAGCGACGGCTCGCTGTCCGTCCGGGCGCGCATCCGTGAGGCGTCCAACGCCACCTTCCTCGCGGAACTCGACGGCGCGACCGTCGTCTACAAGCCCATCGAGGGCGAGCGCCCGCTGTGGGACTTCCCGGACGGCACGCTCGCCGGCCGCGAGATCGCCGCGCACCTGGTCTCCGAGGCGTTCGGCTGGGGTGTCGTCCCACCCACGTGGATGGGTGACGGTCCGTTCGGGCCCGGCATGGTGCAGCGCTGGCAGGACGTCGACCCCGAGCAGGACGCCGTCGACCTGGTGGCGCCGGAGCTCGCCGAGGCGGACGGTTCGCCCTGGCTGCCCGTGCTCGAGGCCATCGACGAACACGACCAGCCCGTGACGCTCGTGCACGAGGACTCCGAGGCCCTGCGCCGGATGGCCGTCTTCGACGTCGTCGTGAACAACGCCGACCGCAAGGGCGGGCACGTGCTCGCGATGCCCGACGGCCACCGCTTCGGCGTGGACCACGGGCTCACCTTCCACGTCGAGCACAAGCTCCGGACTGTCTTGTGGGGCTGGATCGGGGAGCCGCTCGGGCCGGACGAGCTCGAGGGCCTCGACCGGGTGTCCGACGCCCTGCGCGGCGGTCTCGGTGACGAGCTCGCCGAGCACCTGACGGACGAGGAGATCGACACGCTCCGGGCGCGCTGCGCGGCCCTGCGCGCCGTCGGGATCTTCCCGCCGCCGCCCGGTCACGGCCCCGCCGTGCCCTGGCCGCTGTTCTAGACGCACCCAGGGACGGACTGGAGGCCCGTGGCGGTGTCGCCACGGGCCTCCCGTCCGTCTCGTGTGGGCTTCAGAGCCCCCAGTCGTCGCGGAAGAGCGCGCCGCCGGCCCCGCGACGCGAGCCGAGGTACGAACCGACCACGGCGACCCCGAGGTCGTCGTTCTCCGGCGCCACGACGCTGCCGTCCACCCGCTTCGCCATCGCGTCGATGAACCGGGCGAGCCCCGGGTCCTCGCCGAGCCGGAAGAACGTCGTCTGGGCACCGAGGCGTCCGGCGTTCTCGAGCTCCCGCACGGTGAGCGCGATCGTCACCGGGTCGGGCGGGTAGTCGAACCAGACCTGCCCGTTCGGCTCGAGGTGCGACGTGGGCTCGCCGTCGGTGACGATGAGGAGCACCGGTTGGGCCGTGGGGTGCTTCCGGAAGTGCCGGTTGGCGAGCAGCAGGGCGTGGTGCAGGTTCGTGCCCTTGTCCCACATCGCGTCCAGGCCGACGAGCTGTTCGACGTCCATCACCTCGGCCTCCCGACCGAAGGCGATGAGCTGCAGGTCGTCGCCGCGGAACCGGGTCGACACCAGGGTGTGCAGCGCCAGGGCGGTGCGCTTCATCGGCACCCAGCGGTCCTCCATCGCCATCGAGAACGACGTGTCGACGAGCAGCGCGACGCAGGCCTGGGTGCGCGCCTCGGTCTCCTGCACCTCGACGTCCTCGATGCTCAGGTGCACGCCCGCACCCTGTCGTCCGCTCGCCGCCGTCCGCACCACGGCGTTCGTGATCGTCCGGGGGATGTCCCACGGCTCGGTGTCACCGAACGCCCACTGGCGTGACGCCCCCGAGGGTTCGCCCGCGGCGCCCGAACGACGGAGGTCCCGTGCGCCCTGGCGACCGGACATCCGCTGGGCGACGTCCTTGAGCAGGCTCTTGCCGAGCTGCCGCATCGCCTTCGGGGTGAGCCGGAGCTGCCCGTCGGCACCGCGGCGCATCGCCCCGGAGTTCCGGAGCGCCTGCTCGAGGCGCTGCAGGGTCTTCGCGTCGACCGCAGCCTCGTCGCCGAGCTGCCGGGACAGCGCGTCGAGGTCCAGGTCATCGAGCTCCGAGCCCGGTCCGGACTGCGCGAGCTGGTCGGCGAGGGCGTCGAGGTCCGCGATGTCCTGGAACACCCCGGTGCCGTCGCCCAGCCCGAGCCCCTGTTCACCCTCCATGCGTTCGGATCCGCCCCAGTCCTCGCCGGGACGCAGTGCGCGCAGGGTGCTGTCGAGCTGGGACAGCTGCCCCATCAGGTCGGGGGAGCCGAACGCCTGCTGGGCGAGGGCGTCGAGTTCGTCCCGCTGCTCCTGGGTCATCGAGTTGCGCATGCGCTGCGCCGCGGCCGCGCGGGCTGCCAGGTCGTCGAGCAGCTCGTCGACGTTCGCGGGGTCCGACGGGAAGTACTCGCCGTGCTGGTCCATGAAGTCGTCGAACTGCTGCTGGGTGTCCTCGCCGCGGGCATGCGCCTCCAGCAGGGCGTTGAGGTCCTGCATCATCGCGCTGACGGCGGCCCGGTCCTGGTCGGTGGCACCCTCGAGTGCCTGCTTCATGCCGGCGAAGCGCTGGTCGAGCACCTCGCGGCCGAGCAGGTCCTTGATCTCGTCGTACTTCTGCCGCGCGGTCGGGCTCGTCCAGTCGTACTCGCCGAGCTCCTGCACGGCGGCAGCGGGGGAGGGCGACAGGCTGTCGAGCTGCAGTTCGGCCAGGGCACGGTCGCCGTCGTCGAGGTCGACGTTGCGGGCGAGCTCCCCGCGCTCGGCGAGCAGCGCCTGGTCGAGGAGCTCGCGCACCTGCTGCAGGGTGCCGTCGAGGTTGTTCTTGCTCGTCAGCTCACGGCGGCGCTCGGCCACCCGTCGGGCCAGGTCGTCGAGACCGCGCTGCGTCCGGCCCCCGCGTCGCAGGAACTCCCGCATCGCGCGCTCGGGCGACGTGCCGCCCATCACGTCCTGTCCGATGGCGTCGAGCGCCTCGGCCAGGTCGACCGGGGCGGCGAGCGGGTCGGGGCCGTCGGTGTACCGGCCGTACCGGGTGTCGCGCGTCAGGCGCCGGTTCTGCCTAGCCATAGACGGCTTCGCCCCCGCCGGACTCCTTGCTGATGCGCCGGGCCAGGAACAGGCCCTCGAGGGCGAGCTCGATCGCGCCGGCGCGTTCGCCGTCGTTCGTGGCACCCATCCGGTCGCACACCTGGTCGTACAGGTCGGACTCGCCGATCGACGGCAGGCCTTCGAGGAACGCCCGGGCGCTGACCTGCTCGCCCGTGGTCACCATCGTGCCGCCGTCGAGCGCGTCCACGAGCACCGCGAAGTCGAGGCCCTTGAAGCGGGAGCGCACGGTCTCGGCGGTCGCGGTGCGGAGCAGGTGCTCGAGGACCTCGTCGGCACGGTCCTCTTCGCCGTTCTCGAACTCGATCTTGCCGCCGAGGACGTCCACCGCGGTCTCCAGGTCGATTGGCCGCGCGACCGCCTCGTCCTCGCCCTGGCGAGCTGCGCGGTGCACCGCGGCCGCGGACACCGTCTCGGCACCGGCGATCGCGAACCGGGCGCTCACACCGCTGCGCTGGTCGACGGCGCTCGAACCGCGCAGTGCCCGCGTGAACCGGGCGAGGATCTCGATCAGGGCGTCGGGGACCTCGGCCGTCAGCTGGGCCTCCTGCCGGATGACGGCGATCTCGTCGTCGAGCTCGATCGGGTAGTGCGTGCGGATCTCGGCGCCGAAGCGGTCCTTCAGCGGTGTGATGATCCGGCCGCGGTTCGTGTAGTCCTCGGGGTTCGCGCTCGCCACGACGAGCACGTCGAGCGGCAGCCGCAGCACGTAGCCGCGGATCTGGACGTCGCGCTCCTCCATCACGTTGAGCATCGCGACCTGGATGCGTTCGGCCAGGTCGGGCAGTTCGTTGATCGCGACGATGCCACGGTGCCCACGGGGGACGAGCCCGAAGTGGATGGTCTCCGGGTCGCCCAGGCTGCGGCCCTCGGCGACCTTCATCGGGTCGACGTCGCCGATCAGGTCGGCGACGCTCGTGTCCGGCGTCGCGAGCTTCTCGACGTAGCGGTCGTCGCGGTGTCGCCAACTGATCGGCAGGGCGTCGCCGAGGTCGTCGGCGCGCCGGATGCTGGCGGTGGTGATCGGTTCGTACGGGTGCTCGCCGAGCTCGGAGCCGGTGATGACCGGCGTCCACTCATCGAGCAGGCCCTGCAGGGTGCGGAGCAGGCGGGTCTTGCCCTGGCCGCGCTCGCCGAGCAGGACGACGTCGTGCCCGGCGATGAGGGCGCGTTCGAGCTGGGGGATGACGGTGGTCTCGAAGCCGTGCAGGCCGGGCCACGGATCGGTGCCCTGGCGCAGGGCGGTGAGCAGGTTGTCGCGGATCTCGGCGCGGACCGTCTTCTGGACGTGACCAGAGGTGCGGAGCTCGCCGACCGTGCGGATGTCAGGTCGGGTCACGTTCTGGACGTTACGCCTTGTCGGACGGGAGGCCCGTGGCGGGGCCCGCCACGGGCCTCCCGTCCGTCCGCTTGTGGGTTTCCATCGCACTTGCGATCATTGAGATCCCGGCGACGGAGCCGGATTCGAAGTAGGGGGATCCGGCTCCGCCCCCGGTTGCTCGTTCCGCATCTGAACCACATCGGCGATCTCGGCGTACGGTCCCATTTCGTGAGCAGCGCGAACGCAACCATCAAGAGCCTGGTGCCCGCCAGGATGGACCGCTTGCCGTGGACCCGGTTCCACTGGAGCGTCGTCGTCGGACTCGGCGTGTCCTGGATCCTCGACGGTCTCGAGATCCAGATCGTCTCGAACGCGGGTTTCCAGGCGGACCTGAACCTGTCGACGCAGCAGGTGACGTCCCTCGGCACGATCTACCTGGTCGGCCAGGTCGTCGGTGCCCTGGTGTTCGGGCGTATGTCCGACCGGTTGGGGCGGCGCAAGCTGTTCATCCTGACGCTCGCGATCTACCTGATCGGTTCGGGCATCGCGGGCCTCGCGCAGGACTTCTGGTTCCTGGCGGCCTTCCGGTTCGTCGCGGGGTTGGGCATCGGCGGCGAGTACGCGGCGATCAACTCGGCGATCGACGAGCTCATCCCGGCGAAGTACCGCGGGCACGTCGACATCGCCATCAACGGCACGTACTGGGGCGGTGCCGCACTCGGCGCGTTCGCGAACATCTACCTGCTCGACACGTCCTACTTCGCCGAGAACATCGGCTGGCGCATCGGGTTCTTCCTCGGCCCGGTGCTCGGCATCGCCATCATCTTCCTGCGACGTCACATCCCGGAGAGTCCGCGGTGGCTGATGACGCACGGGCGCGAGGAAGAAGCCGAGGCCACCGTCTCCCGCATCGAGGCGTCGGTGGAGAAGGCGACCGGCAAGCCCCTGCCGGAGGTCGACCAGTCGAAGGCGATGACGGTCACGCCGACCGACCGCGTCGGGTTCCTGGCCATCGCGCGCGTGCTGCTGAAGCAGTACCCGACCCGCACGCTCGTCGGCGCGACGATGATGATCACGCAGGCGTTCCTGTACAACGCGATCTTCTTCACCTACGCCCTCGTGCTCACGAACTTCTTCGGTCTGAAGACGGCGGAGACGGCGGTCTACTTCTTCCCGTTCGCGATCGGCAACCTGCTCGGCCCGATCATCCTGGGGCGCTTCTTCGACACCTGGGGTCGTCGGCAGATGATCTTCCTGACGTACCTGGTCTCGGGCCTCGTGCTCGCCACGTCCGCGTTCCTGTTCCGGGCGGACGCGATCTCGGCGACGGTGCAGGTCGCGTTCTGGTGCGTCTCGTTCTTCTTCGCCTCGGCCGGTGCGTCGAGCGCCTACCTGACCGTCAGCGAGATCTTCCCGCTCGAGCTGCGGTCGCAGGCGATCTCGTACTTCTTCGCCCTGGCGCAGATCTTCGGTGCGGTCGCGCCGGCGATCTACGGTGCCTTCATCGGTGACGGCTCGTCGCGGGAGCCGCTGTTCTGGGGGTACCTGCTCGGATCCGCGGTGATGATCGGCGGCGGCGTGGTGGCCTTGATATTCGGGGTCGACGCCGCGCGGAAGGGGCTGGAGGACGTCACCCAACCGCTCTCGGTGCTCACCGGGGACGCGAAGTCCGACCGGAGGTGAGCCCTGCGGCGGCGGCCTGACATTCTGTATTCAGAGTGTTTAGCGCCGCCGTCGCAGCGCTGTCACTGTGCCTGCATGGCACTCCTCCACAGCGCGACACCGGCGACCACGATCCACGGCAGCGACCGCCCTCGCCTCGGGGGTGCCGTCCGTGCGTGAGCCTGGGCTGATGGAGCACACCCCCATCCGAGCCGGTGCCGGCGGCCTCGATCCCCACGGCCTGCGTCGCAGCCTGCTGCGCGACGCGGTGTTCCTGCGACTGCTCGACAACGTCCTGCGGGGGGAGTACCGCCGCGGACAGCGGCTGCGGCTCGACACCCTGGCATCGGACATGCGGGTGTCGCGCACACCGGTGCGCGAAGCCCTCGTGACCCTCGAGTCCCTGCAGCTGGCCAGCGTGCAGCGCTACGTCGGTGTCGTGATCTCGCAGTGGTCGGTCGACCAGATGATCGAGCGACTGCGGATCGCCCAGGCCCTGCTCGTCGATCCGCCGTCGAACTCCGTCGGGTACCACGACCGGTTCGACAAGGTGTGGCTGCGGGAGTGCTGGACCGAGGCCGGTGCCTTCGTCGAACTCGGCGCCTGGTACCTGCGGCGCCGCGGGTCGTCGGTCAGTGGCGACTGGTTGCTGTCGCAGCGCATCGTGCTCGACATGTTCTTCACCGACGACGTCGCCCTGGCGAACGGGATCGATGCCGTGGTCGACCGGCGACGACGGGTCGAGATCGTCGAGCGGGCCGTGGCCGCTGCTGAGCGAGACGCCCTCGACGACTGTGCCGCGGCGCTCCTCGACCTGTCGTCCGCCCTGATCGCCCTGCCCGACCGCTTCCGGGTGGTCGTGTCGGCCTGAACCGACCTCGGCTGCGGATCCGCTCAGGTCCGCGCCGACCGCCGTGGATCCGCAGGTCGCGGCACTGAGCAGCGAGTGTCACCGGTGTCCCTCGCACTGGATCGTCAGGCAACGTCGTGGCAGCCTTGACCGGTTGCCGTCCCCGGCGTGTCCACCGACGACAGGAGTGCCCGTGAACGACGTCCGCGATCGATCCCACCGCTTGAACCGAGCGTCCGGGATCGCACGGCACGGACGTCTGCGGCGCTCGAGCCCCTTCGCGACCGCTGCCAAGACGGTCTCCGCCGTCGTCGCAGTGGCCCTGGTGAGTTCGGTCTCGGTCACGGCGATCGCGGCGAAGCAGGTCACGGACGACCTCGGTGACGGCGTCGAGATCCAGGGCCAGCCCGCGCCGCAGGCGAAGGGCGGCGCGAAGCCGATCAGCGCCTTCAAGGGCGGGTTCAACATGCTCGTCGTCGGCACCGACAACGACCCCGAGCAGAGTGCGGCCTTCGGGGAGCGTGATGCGACCCTCAACGACGTCAACATCCTGTTGCACGTCTCGGCCGACCACACCAACGCGACCGCGGTGAGCATCCCGCGCGACCTCGTCACGCCGATCCCGGCCTGCAAGAAGACCGACGGCACGGGCACGGCTCCGGCGATGGCGGCGCAGCCGATCAACACCTCGTTCGGCGAGGGCGGCCTGAACTGCGTCACCCAGACCGTTGCCGGGCTGACCGGCCTCGACATCCAGTACTCGGCTGCGGTGTCCTTCAAGGGCGTCATCGAGATGTCGAACGCGATCGGCGGCGTGCCGGTCTGCGTCGCCCAGCCGATCACCGACTCGTACACCGGGCTGAACCTGCCCGCCGGCACCTCGACCCTGCAGGGTGACGAGGCCCTGGCGTTCCTGCGCACCCGGCACGGGGTCGGCGACGGATCGGACCTCGGCCGGATCTCGAGCCAGCAGGTGTTCCTGTCGTCGCTGCTCCGCACCGTGAAGTCGAACGACACCCTCGGTTCGCCGGCCCGCCTGTACAAGCTGGCCCGGGCGGCGGCGTCGAACATGCAGCTGTCCCAGAGCCTGAACGACATCGGGACGATGGTGCAGATGGGCCTGGCGCTGCGCGACCTGCCGTTGGCGCAGGTGAACTTCGTGCAGTACCCGGGCACCACGGGCGGCACCGGTGTCTACGAGGGCAAGGTCGAGCCGACGACGTACCTGGCCGACCGGCTGTTCGCGAAGATCAAGGCCGACCAGTCGTTCTCCCTCGGGGCGGACAGCACGGGCATCGGGTCGGAGACGAGTCCGACGCAGCCGAACCCGACGCAGACGAGTCCGACGCAGCCGACCGCTGCACCGAAGCCCGCGGTCCCCGCGACCCCCGCGACACCGGCAGCGCCGTCGTCCGCTGCGCCGCGCACCCCCTCGGCGACGCCCGAGACCATCGACGGGCTCGAGGGCCAGTCCGCCGACCAGCAGACCTGCTCCAAGGCGTTCGGGTACTGAGGCGCGGGCGGACGGTCGCTTGCTTGCCGCCTCCCGCTCCTGCCCCCTTCCGCGAAAGCGACAGAGTGCCGCCGAACATCCGCGGCGCTCTGTCGCCCTGGCGTGAGTGACGGCCGAGCTCGGCGGCACAGTGTCGCTTTCGTGGGCCGGACCGTGGCCGTGCGTGCGTTCGCGCGCCCGAACGTCAGCAGTGCACCCGCCCCCGAACGCAGAAACGGGGGCGCGGTGGTGGGCCGCGCCCCCAGGGGAAGTCGCTCCCCGCCGGGCGCCACGCCATCGGGCGCGCCGGGCCCGCACGGGGAGCGACGTCGGGTGCTGTGTCGCGACGACGGGGACGAGCCCCGGAACGTGATTGCCGCGTCCCGATGATGGTATGCAGTGGGGTACGCCCCGACAAGCCCGCCGTGTCCCCACTTCGGGGGACCGAGTGTGACGGGTCGTGCCACGCGCGGGTGTGCGTCGGGTCGAGAGTGGCGCGGTCCTCCTGTATGGTGGTCGCAGCGCTCGCGAGAGTGCTTGGAGACGTCGCATAGTCCGGCCGAGTGCACCACCCTGCTAAGGTGGAGTCCCCTTTGAGGGGACCGAGGGTTCAAATCCCTCCGTCTCCGCACGACGATGAACCCCGGTCCGATCGGACCGGGGTTTCGTCGTTCTCAGGCCCGAAGCGCCCGCGTCAGACGGTCACGATGCTCCCCGTCGTCGTGGTCCGCACCCCCGCGCGCCCCCGACGCACCGCGCCCATCGCGACGAGCGTGAGTGCCACGGCCGCCAGGGTGATCCCCGACCCCGCCCAGATCGGCGACGTGTACCCGAGCCCGGCGGCGATCGTCAGACCACCGATCCAGGCCCCGAGCGCGTTGCCGAGGTTGAACGCGGCGATGTTCGCCCCGCTCGCCAGGGTCGGCGCGTGGTCGGCGTACTGCATCACCCGCGTCTGCAGGGCCGGGACGGTCGCGAACCCGAACGCCCCCATCAGCACGAGGGCGATCACGGTGAGCGCCGGCGAGTTCGCGACGAGGGCGAACACCGCGAGCACCACGGTCAGCACGACGAGCACCACGAGCAGCGTGCGGTCGATCGAGCGGGCCGCGAGCTTGCCGCCGGCGAAGTTGCCGACGAACAGCCCGATGCCGAACACGATGAGCAGCCACGGCACCGCGGACGACGGGAACCCGGACACCGAGGTCAGCGTGTACGCGATGTAGGTGAAGGCGCCGAACATCCCGCCGTAGCCGAGCACGGTCATGCCGAGCGACAGCCAGACCTGCCCGGACCGGAAGGCGCCGAGCTCGCGGGCGAGCGACGGGACCTCGGTGGAGCGGACCGCGGGGACGAGGACGAGCACGCCGATCAGGGCGACGACGCCGATGGCTGCGATCGCCCAGAACGTCGCACGCCAGCCGGCGGCCTGGCCGAGGAAGGTGCCGAACGGCACGCCGAGCACGTTCGACGCGGTGAGCCCGGTGAACATCAGCGCGACGGCCGAGGCGCGCTTGGACCGCTCGACCATGTTCGCGGCGACGACCGAGCCGATGCCGAAGAACGCGCCGTGGCACAGGGCGGCGATGACGCGGCCGGTCATCATCACGCCGTAGGTCGGGGCGATCGCGGACAGGGTGTTGCCGACGATGAACAGCACGAGCAGCCCGAGCAGGACGGGCTTGCGGGGGAGTCGGGTGGTCGCGGCGGTGAGCCCGAGGGCCCCGACGATGACCGCCAGGGCGTACCCGGTGACGAGCCAGCCGGCGGTGGTCTCGGTGACGCCGTAGTCGGCCGCCACCTCGGGCAGCAGGCCGGTGATGACGAACTCGGTCAGGCCGATGCCGAATCCGCCGAGTGCGAGGGCGATGAGTCCCGCGGGCATGGATGTCCTTCCGTTGTGCACCTGTGCCGCGTACGCTGGTTGTTGCAGACGCGGGATATCGATAGTTGCACACGCGGGGTATCCGCGCAAGCAACTGTCGTCGTCCGCAATGACCGAAGGAGCCCCGATGTCCGTCGACGACACCTCCACCGCCGTCCGTGCCCACGGCTGGCGCACCCTGGCGGCGCTGCACGGCCTGATCGAGACGCGCCTGGAGCGGGCCCTCCGGCAGGTCGACCTGTCCGTCGTGGAGTTCACGGTGCTCGATGCCCTGCGCCGCCAGGACGGCTTCCACATGCGCATGCAGCAGCTCGCCCGCGCGGCCGCCCTCAGCCCCAGTGCGACCACCCGGCTGGTGAACCGGCTCGAGGAGCGTGCCCTGCTGACCCGCGTCCTGTGCGCCGATGACCGTCGTGGGCTCTACACGGAGCTCACGCACGCCGGGCAGGTCCTGCTCGAGCGTGCGACACCGATCCACGCCGAGGCGCTCGAGGGTGCCCTCGCCGAGGCACACGAGGTCCCCGAACTCGTTGACCTGGCCGAGTCCGTCGACCGGCTCGAGGGTGCGCGCGTCTGACCTCGGGTCACCTCGCACCCGGCCTGGAGGCCCGGCGCACCTCCGCCCCGCCGGCGTCGGCCCCGGGGTGGTCACCACTCAGGCGCGCGGCGGCCCCGTCGTCGACCGCACGACGAGCGTCGGCGGCACGAGCGTCCTGACGGGATCCGTCGGCGTCCCCGCTGCGGCGCCGATCCGCTCGACAAGCCGCGCAGCCGCCAGGCGCCCGACCTCGTCGTTGTGCGGGTCGACCGTCGTCAGGCACAGCAGGGGTGACGCGGCGAGCGGGGTCTCGTCGTTGCCGATCACCGAGACGTCTTGCGGCACGCGGAGTCCGGCTTCCTGCACGGCGGCGATCGCACCCATCGCCATGACGTCGTTCGCGGCGAACACCGCGGTCAGGTCGGGGTGCTCCCGGAGGGCGAGCCGCATGCCCTCGTAGCCCGTCGTCTCCGAGGTCGGGCCGGAGCCGTAGACCAGCGGCTCGATGCCGGACGCGACCAGCTGCGCGACGGTGGCGTCGCGGCGGAGCGCAGCCGGGCCTCCCGAGCCGGTGACGTGGGCGATGCGGCGGTGACCCAGGCCGATCAGGTGATCCGCTGCCAACCGTCCGCCGGCGGCTTCGTCGGAGGCGACCACGTCGAGTCCGCCGGGGACGTCCTCGCGTGCGCCGGCGACCACGACCGGGGTGTCGGCGGGGACGACGACGTCGGGGAAGCCCTCGGCGGCGAGCACCACGCCGTCGACCCGCAGGGAGACCAGGTCGTCGAACGGGGATGAGTCGAGGTGGGCGTTGGCGCGGGTGTCGGCGAGGGTGAGGCGGAGGCCGTGCGGGGCGAGGGCCTCGCGGATGCCGTCGAGCATCGGGACGTACCAGGGGTTCCGGAAGTCGTCGACGATGACCCCGATGGTGCGGGTTCGGGTGCCGGCGAGGATGGCGGCGGCGCGGTTCGGGCGGTAGCCGAGTTCCGCGACGGCGGCGAGCACCGCGGAGCGGCGGGCGGGGGAGACCCCGGGATTGTCGCGCAGCACCATCGACACCAGGGACTTCGAGACGCCTGCGCGTGCGGCGACGTCGATGATCGTCGGCGGGCGAGGGGTCACGCTGAGCCTTTCCGGCACGGTGCTTGACAGGACATGGGCTGGTGCGGCTACAGTCTACCGACACGTTCTGGAACGTTCCAGAATCGGGATCCAGCGACCTTCTCGAAGGAGAGAACATGAGCGACAGCATCGGCGTCGCCGTCATCGGCGCGGGCATGGCGGGCAAGGCCCACATGGCTGCGTGGCGGAACGCACCCTCCCTCTTCACCGCGACGCTGCCGCCGGTCCGGCTCGTCTCGGTCGGCGACGTCTACGAGCCCCTCGCCGCCGAGGCCGCCCGGCGCTTCGGCTACGAGCGGCACGACACCGACTGGCGAGCCATCGCGGCAGCGGACGACATCGACGTGGTGAGTGTGGTCGTCGCGAACACCCTGCACCGCGAGATCGTGGAAGGCCTGCTCGCCGCCGGCAAGCACGTGCTGTGCGAGAAGCCGCTGTCCGACTCGCTCGACGACGCACGCGCGATGGCGTCCGCCGCTGCCGAGGCCGAGCAGCACGGAGTGCTCGGCCGCATCGGGTTCACCTACCGCCGGGCTCCCGGTCTCGCCGCCATCAAGGAGCTCGTCGAGGACGGCACGCTCGGCCGGGTCCTGCACGTCTCCGGCCGGTACTGGACCGACTACGGCGCCTCGCCCGACGTCCCGTTCTCGTGGCGGTTCGCGGGGGAGCCGGGATCCGGCGCGCTCGCCGACGTCGGCTCGCACCTGTCCTACGTCGCCGAGTTCCTCGCCGGCCCGGTCCGGAGCGTCAGCGGTGGGACGTTCACCACGTCGATCACCGAGCGCCCCGTGGCCGCCGGACACGCCCTGCGGGGACAGGCCGTCCCGCTCACCGGCGAGACCGCGGCCGTCGGCAACGACGACTACGCCACGTTCAGCGCACGGTTCGGCGACGGCACGGTCGTCGGGTCGCTCGAGGCCTCCCGCGTCGCGGCCGGGCACCCGAACGGCCTCGTCATCGAGGTGTTCTGCGAGCGCGGCGCCGCCCGCTGGGACCAGGAGCGCGCCTCCGAGATCGGCCTCGCGCTGCAGTCCGACGGTTCGCGTCTGGGTGGGTACCGCCAGGTCGTCCTCGGCCCGGACCACCCCTACGTCGCGGGCGGCATGGCGATGGACGCCCCGGGCGTCGGCTGGGGGCAGAACCAGATGTTCGAGTACCAGGCGCGGGCGTTCCTCGACGAGATCGCGGGGCTGTCCGGCGACGTGCCCGACGCCCTGCCCGCGAACGCCACGTTCGACGACGGCGTGCACAACATGGAGGTCCTCGACGCGGTGGCACGGTCCGCCGCGGCCGGGGGCACCACCGAGACGATCAAGGAAGCAGTGACGGCATGAAGCTCGGTCTCTACAACGCGATCCTGCACGACCGGCCCCTCGCCGACGCACTCCGGGTCATCGCGGACAACGGGCTCGCCGGCATCGAGCTGAACACCGGCGGGTTCCTGCCCCCGGTGCACGTGCCCGACATCGACGCGATCCTGCAGGACGACGGGGCGCGGGACGCGTTCCTCGCGCAGTTCGCGGGGACCGGCGTCGAGATCGCCGGGCTCAACTGCAACGGCAACCCGCTGCACCCCGACCCGGCGATCGGTCCCGCGCACGCCGAGGACGTCCGGCGCAGCATCCGCCTCGCGGCCCGCCTCGGGCAGGACCGCGTCGTCACGATGTCCGGACTGCCGGCGGGGGAGCCGGGCGGGACGCGGCCGAACTGGATCGTGAACGCCTGGAACTCGGCTGCGCTCGACGTCCTCGAGCACCAGTGGAGCGTCGCGGTGCCGTTCTGGCAGGAGATCGACGCCCTGGCCCGGGAGCACGGCGTCAAGGTCGCACTCGAGCTGCACCCGCAGAACCTCGTGTTCAACCCGGCGTCGATCCGGGAGCTCGTCGAGCGCGGCGGGCTGACCAACGTGGGGGTGGAACTCGACGCCTCGCACCTGTTCTGGCAGCAGATGGACCCGGTGGCGGTCGCCCACGACCTCGGTCCGCTCGTGTTCCACGCCGCAGCGAAGGACGTCCGGATCAACCCGCACGCCGCGATCAACGGGGTGCTCGACAACTCGTTCCGCCGGTTGTCGCCCGACGAGTCACGCACGAACCTCGGCGGCGACGAGTGGGCGAACGAGTGGCCGAAGCCGTCGGCATGGGACTTCGTCGCGCTCGGCAAGGGGCACGACGAGGCGTACTGGACGACGTTCCTCGAGGCCCTGCGTGCGATCGACCCGGACATGTGGGTGAACATCGAGCACGAGGACACCGAGCTCGGGCGCGAAGAAGGGGTCGCGGTCGCCGCACGCGTGCTGCGCGCCGCGGACGTGGCGCTGGCGCCCCGGTCCTGACCGTCCGTCAGCCGACCCGCACACTGCCTGGAGGCCCGTGAACCGTTCCGCGCACCGGGTGACGGATCGGCGTGTGGCGGGCCGTGCCTCCCGGCCACACCACACGCGGATCGGCCACCGGTGCGCGGAACGACCAGTCCGTGCACCCGTACCGGGTGCTGTCACCGGCCCGATGTAGCATGCACGACACCTGTCCCCGACGATGGAGCCCTGCGTGCCGGAGCCGACCCACCCCGCCTTCCCGCTCGAACACGTGCGGGCGGTGGGCGACGACATCGTGGCCTCCGTCGCCACGGTGATCGACGGCAAGGCGGAAGCCATCCGCACGGCCCTGACGGTGATGCTCGCCGAGGGGCACCTGCTCGTCGAGGACGTCCCCGGTGTCGGCAAGACCGTGCTCGCCAAGGCGCTCGGCGCCTCGGTCGGCGGGTCCGTGAACCGCATCCAGTTCACCTCGGACATGCTGCCGTCCGACGTCACGGGCGTGAACATCTTCGACCAGTCGTCCGGCACCTTCCGGTTCTCGCCCGGCCCGGTGTTCGCGAACGTGGTCATCGGCGACGAGATCAACCGCACCAGCCCGAAGACCCAGTCGGCCCTGCTCGAGGCGATGGCGGAGTCGCAGGTCACCGTCGACGGTGTGACGCGTCCGCTCGACCGGCCGTTCATGATCGTCGCGACGCAGAACCCGATCGACATGGAGGGCACGTACCCGCTGCCCGAGGCGCAGCGCGACCGCTTCATGGCCCGCATCGCGATGGGCTACCCGAGCGTCGACGCCGAACGGCAGATGCTCGCGAACCGCGGCGGCAGCGACCCGCTGTCGCGCCTGCGGCCGATCGTCGACGTCACCACGCTGCGGGCGATCATCGAGACCGTCGCCGGGGTGCACATCGCCCCCGACGTCGAGGCGTACATCATCGCGATCGTGCGGTCGACGCGCACCCACCCCGACCTCGTGCTCGGTGCGAGCCCCCGCGCGACGCTGCACCTGGCGCAGGCGGCCCGTGCGCACGCAGCTCTGCTCGGCCGCCCGTTCGTCACCCCCGACGACGTCGCGACGCTCGCCCCGATCGTGCTCGCGCACCGGCTCGTGCCGGTCGCCCGTGGGCTCGGCGGCACCGGCGAGGACACCGTGCGCGAGATCGTCGTCCGCATCGTCTCCGACACCGCCATCCCGTTCACGGCCACCCCCGTCCGCTCCTGATGGCCGGTCCATCGGCACCGCCGTCGCTGCTGCGACGCGTCGGTGCCGCACGGTCCACGGCGGCACGGTTCGGCCGTCGCGGGCTGTCACTGGCACGCCGCACCCCGTTCCCGCGCCCGACGATCCGGGGCTGGACGGTCATCGCCGTCGGCATCGGCCTGGTCGGCGGCGGTCTGGTCGGCACCACGAGCGTCGCCGTCACGGCCGGCCTGCTGCTGCTCGTGCTGGTCGTGCTCGGCATCGTGATGGCGTTCGTCGTCGCCACCCCGCTCCGCGGCAGCCGCAGCACCGCACGGGCGATCGTCCAGGTGGGCGAGGTCTACCGGGAACGCATCACCCTCGGCAGCACCAGCCTGCCGATCGGCCCGCGGGCGACGCTGCTCGTGCGCGAACAACTCGAGGACGCCTTCGCCAGCCTGGCCGAGGCGGAGACCTACGCCGAGGTCGGGCCGAACCTGCCGCCGGCCGTGCTCGACGTCGAGGCGCTCGCGATGCACCGCGGCCGCTCGCTGGTCGGCCCCGTGACGATCCGGGTCGAGGACCCGTTCGGCCTGCTCCGCATCGACCGTCCCGTCGTCCCTGCCGAAGAGGTCGTCGTCGTCCCCGCCTCGGCACCCCTCGGGGCGATCGACGCCGGGGCGCTCGCCGGTGCGGTCTCGGCCGACGAGGGCCGGGTCGGACAGGGCGGTTCCGCCGACGACAGCGAACTCCGCCCGTACCGACCGGGTGACCCGATCCGCCGGGTGCACTGGGCCCAGAGCGCACGGCGCGGTGAACTGCACGTCCGCCAGACCACCCAGGCCCAGCCTCCCGAGGCCGTGATCGCCCTCGACGTCCGGCGCGAGTCCTACCAGCGGCTCGGTCGAGAGGACCTCGCCGAGCTCTCCGACCTGGGCGGGGACCAGGCCTTCGAGCACGCCGTCGTGGTGGCCGCCAGTGTCGCCCGCGCGCTCGCAGCCCGGACCTCCCGTGTCGTGCTCGTGTTCGACGGTCCCGAAGGCGCGACCCGGCACGCGGGCGACGTCGGTGGGCTCACCGACGTGCTCGTCGGGCTCGCCGACGTCCGGCTCCGCTCCGACGCCCGCGAAGTCACCGACGTCCTGCCCGAGGTCCGTGGCCGCGACGTGCACGGCATGACCGCCGTCGTGACGGGCACCTGCACCGCGGAGGAAGCCGCCGAGCTCGTCAGCGCGACCAGCGGTTCGAGCCGCGGCATCCTGGCCACGATCGTGCCGCCGGACCCGGCCGTGCGGGGCATCCTCGACCGCGGCGGCTGGCGGACCCTCGTGGTGCCGGTCGTCGGCGCGACGCCGTCCGGAGCCGCACGGTGACCGGGGTGAGCGCGCCGGCGCGTGGCCGTGCCGACGTGCGCGAGATCCTCGACCGCGACGACGACCTGCGTGACGTCCCGAGCGCCTGGGTCGTGGCCCTCGCCCCGGTGCCCGTGCTCCTCGCCGCACTCGCCATCCGGCCGCTCGTGCAGGGCATCGCCTGGTGGGCATCGGGTGTCGTCGTCGTCGCCGTGCTCGTCGCCGTGATGCTCGCCGTACGCCGCCAGACGCCCGGCATCCGCTTCGTCGTCCTGGTCGGCACGGTCATCGCCTGCTCGTGCGCCGCCGCACTGGTCAACGACATCCAACCGCTCGGGTGGCTCGACGCCGACGGGGCCCTCGGGGAGACGCTCGCCGCGATCCGCCTGAACCCCGCACCCCTGCCGCAGACCGACGCGATCCGGCTCGTCGTCACCGCGTCGATCGGCTGGGTCGCTGCGGTCTCGCTGTTCCTCGCCGCCATCGCGCGGATCCCGTCGCTCGCCGCGGCCCCGGCCCTCGTCATCCTGATCGTGCCGGGCGTCATCACCGGGCAGCCCGCCGGCACCCCGCTCGTCATCACCACGGCGGTGGCGTTCCTCGCGCTGCTCTGGCTGTCCGTGCGTCCGGTGCAGCGCGCACTGCCGGCCGCGGTCGTCGGGGCGATCGGGCTCGTCGTGGCCATCGGGCTGCCGACGATCGTGCCGCTCAACGCCAGCTGGTTGTCCGGCGTGACCGGTGCGATCCAGTCGCCGATCCAGCCCGGACGGCCCGGCACCCTGCTCGAACTCGGCAACGACCTGCGCCGTCCGAGCGAGCTCGAGGTGTTCCGCTACCGCTCGTCGGACGGGCAGCCCGAGTACCTCAAGCTCGCCGACCTGGACGAGTTCGGCACGGGGGACTGGGTGCCGACCGTGACGAACGCGGCCGAGGCCGACACGGCCGACGAGCAGCAGTGGGCCGAGGGCGTCAACCCGCGCCTGGCGAGCCGTGGCGACGTGACGGTCCGGATCACCGGGCTGTCCAGCACCTACCTGCCGGTGCCGTCGGGTGCGGTGTCGATCGAGTCGCAGTCCACCAACCTCGACCTGTCGCAGTGGCGGTGGATGGGGAACTCGAGCACCGTCCGGTCGACCGGAGCCGCAACCGCCCGCGGCGCGATGTACGAGGTCTACGGGGCCTCGACGTTCGCCAACGACTACCTCGATGCGGTCGCCGCCTCGGGGGTGCTCGCGCGATCCGACGGCCGTGGCTTCCGGGAGCCCAGCCGCCAGCAGCTGCGCACCGACCTCGCCCTGCCCGACGACCTGCCCGCCAACATCTCGACCACCGCGACCCGGGTCGCCGCCGCCGCGACTGACGACTACGGGCGGGCGCGGGCCCTCGAGCAGTGGTTCCGCAGCGACCTGTTCACCTACTCCGAGACCGCCCCCGTCGAGCAGGGCTACGACGGCGACAGCATGGACGTCGTCTCGACGTTCCTGAAGGTCCGCGACGGGTACTGCGTGCACTTCTCGTCCGCGATGGCCGTGATGGCGCGCACGCTCGGCATCCCCTCGCGCATCGCGGTCGGGTACCGTGCCGGGTCGCCGCAGCCCGACGGCGAGTACGCGGTGTCGAACCGGCAGCTGCACTCCTGGCCCGAGCTGTACATCCAGGGCGCCGGGTGGGTCGCCTTCGAGCCGACGCCCGACTCCGACGAAGCTGCGCCGTCCGAGGAGCCCTCGGCCTCGCCGACCGCGGCGGCACCGGAGACCCCGCTGCCGGCGCCCGAGCAGACCACCCCGGCGGACGAATCAGCGTCACCGACCCCGTCGGCGTCCCCGGTTCCGGGTGCCACGGGTGCGTCCGGCACCGGCGGCGGCGGAGGACCGGTCGGGCTGCTCGTGGGCCTGCTGCTCGTGCTCGCGGTCCTCGTCGCCCCGGGCCTCGTGCGTGCGGTTCGCCGCCGATCGAGGCTGTCGGCGATCGCTGCCGGGCGCTCACCCGCCGTGCAGGCGTGGCGCGAGTTGCTCGACGACGTCGCCGACCACGGGTACGCCCCGGGCCTCGCGCCGCCGGGTGACGCCGCCGCCGTGGCCCGGACCGCCCGAGCCGTGCTCGGACGCCTGCGGCCCGGGTTGCCGGAGTCGGTCGTGCCGCACCTGGAGGCCGCGGTCGATGCGGTCGATCGTGAGCGCTTCGCCGCCGACGGGGCCGCATCGGTGGACACTCCGGCGTTGGAGCGTCACGTCCGCGACGCTCGCGGGGCTCTCGACGCCTCGGTCCCCACGGTGCGCGTCGTGCGGTCGCGCCTGTTGCCGCCGAGTCTGCTGCCGTCGTCCGCCTGGTCCCACGACGGGCCGAAGCCCCGCCGTCGGGATCGTCGCACGGCCTGACGCGGGCGCGTGCCGGCTGGCGGGTGCTGCACGGTGCGGGGTTCGTCGGGTGGTGCGTGGTTGGTGGCTCGGTGCGGGGCTGTGGGCGGGCACCGGGCGGTCGAGTGGGCACGGGGTGGCGAACCTCGCACGGTGCGGGCTCTGTTGGGCGATGGCTCGGCGGGTGTTGCACGGTGCGGGGTTCGTCGGGTGGTGCGTGGTTGGTGGCTCGGTGCGGGGCTGTAGGCGTGCACGGTGCGATCGAGCGGGCACGGGGTCGCGAACCTCGCACGGTGCGATCGAGCGGGCACGGGGTCGCGAACCTCGCACGGTGCGAAGCCCCGACCGCCGCGCCTCGCCGCCGCCCGCGCCCGCGCCGCCGCCCGCGCCCGCGCCGCCGAGCGGGGCACCGCGCGTCAGCGCCGGCGGATGACCGCCTCGACCAGGGTCGCGACGAGCTCGCCCGGATCGACCCCGGGCAGCGCCGGCGCGTCGAACACCAGGCCGACGTTCGCCCCGATGAGCACGGTCGCGAACTCCTCCGGGGTCATGCCGACCTCGACCTCGGGGTGGGCACCGAGCCACAGCCGCACGAGCTCGAGCACCCCGTCCTGCAGGATCCGGCGCTGCCGGATGAACTCGGGCAGCAGCTCCGGGTGCCGCACCGCGTACCCGCGGAACGCCGAGAGCAGCGCGAACTGCTCGCTCTGGTCGTTCTGCCCGAACGCGGCGCGCAGGACGTCCCCGACGTCGACCGCGGCGATGTCCGCGTGCACGAGTTCCTGCAGTGAGCCGAGCACGACGTTCGTGGACCGCTGCATGACCTGGGCGAGCAGGTCTTCCTTGGACGAGAAGTTCGAGTAGACCGCACCCTTGCTGAACCCCGCGCGCGCGGCGACGTCGTCGAGCCGCGCGCCGTACACACCCTGTTCGGCGAAGACCGCGGCTCCGGCGGCGAGCAGGCGTTCCCGGACCTCGGCACGCGGGATGCGCTGGGTGGGGGAAGCGTCGTCGCTCATCGGTTGCTGCTCCGACCTGTGGTGGTGGTCGTCGGGGAGAGCATCGTGGTGGAGACCTGCCGCGCCGCGCGTCTGATCCCGCGCGGCATCAGCGAAGCCCCCATCCCCACGTCTGCTCGGAACCGGCGCGTTCGGGTCGCGTCGGTGCTGTGCGGACAGCGTTCACCGGGACCATCCCCGGCAGAACTGCCAGGACGATACCCGGCGGTACTGATCGTAGCGTCGCGGGGCCGCGGAGGACAGCCCCTCAGTCCTCGTGCTCTTCTCGGACACTGCCGGCACCGGTCCGACGGCCCGGGCGCCGGAGCAACCGGAGCGCGTCCGGCCGCAGGCTCCGACCCCGCCGGAGCAGCGAACCGAGGGTCGACTTCGGCTGCCAGTCACGGCCGTTCGGCAGCCCCCAGCCCCGGCGGACCGCTCCCCAGCGGAGCCCGAGCGACAGCGTGATCGCGAGCAGGATGCCGAGCGACGGCGACCCGAGCGCCGAGGCGATCACCATCACGGCCGACGCGGCGACGGCCACGGTGGCGTACAGCGCGTTCCCGCCGAACACCGCCGGCACCCGCCGTAGCAGCAGGTCACGCATGGCCCCGCCGCCGACCGCGGTGATGGTCCCCATGATGATCGCGGCGGGCCAGTCGAGCCCGGCGTCGTAGGTCCGCTGCACGCCGACCACGGCCCAGAACCCGATCACGGCGGCATCGAGCACGGTGAACAGCCGGTCCCAGGTGAGCTCGGAGAACGACACGAGGAACGCGATGAGCGCCCCGGCGACGGCGACCGGCACGTACAGCGGGTCGACGAGCGCGACGGGTGGCCCGTTCTGCAGCAGGGTGTCGCGGAGCATCCCGCCGCCGAGTCCGGAGACGAACCCGACGACCAGGAACCCGAACAGGTCGAAGTCCATCGCGCGGGCGATGGAGCCGCCGAGCAGGGCGGACGCGAAGACCCCGGCGAGGTCGAGCACGTTCGTGACCGACGCCAGGCCGTCGACGGACAGCAGGTTCATGAGAACCATCAAACATCACGTCGCACGACTGGCGGGCCGTTCGGCGGTTAGGTTAGCCTCACCTTCGTCATGCTCGCCACTCTCGTCATCGGTCTCCGTGAAGGCCTCGAAGCCACGCTCATCGTCGGCATCATCGCCGCGTTCCTGCGTCGCAACCGCGTCCCGCTCGCCCCGATGTGGTCGGGCGTCGGGCTCGCGGTGCTGCTCAGCATCGCCGTCGGCTTCGGGCTGCAGGCCGTCGAGCAGGCGTTGCCGCAGGCCCAGCAGGAGGGCATGGAGGCGGTCATCGGCATCGTCGCCGTCGTCTTCGTCACGGGCATGATCGTCTGGATGCGCACGCACGCGCGCACCCTGACCGCCGACCTCGAGGCCAGTGCGACCGCTGCCCTCGGCCGCGGCACCGCCTGGGCCCTCGCCGGCATGGCGTTCCTCGCCGTCCTGAAGGAGGGCTTCGAGACCTCGGTGTTCCTCCTCGCCACGTTCCAGGCGTCGTCGGACACCGGCCTCGCCGCCCTCGGCGCCGTGATCGGCATCGCGGCCGCGGTCGTCGTCGGCTTCGGCATCTACACCGGTGGCGTCCGCCTCAACCTGTCGCGGTTCTTTACCGGCACCGGGGTCTTCCTGGTCTTCGTCGCGGGTGGCCTGGTGCTGACCGTCCTCCGCCGCGCGCACGAGGCCGGCTGGATCGTCATCGGCCAGCAGCGCACCGTCGACCTGTCGTGGCTCGCCCCGAACGGTTCGGTGCAGGGCGCCCTGGTCACCGGCGTGCTCGGCATCCCGCCGGACCCGCGGGTGATCGAGGTGCTCGGCTGGGTCCTCTACGTCGTCCCGGTGCTGGCCCTGACGCTCTGGCCGCGCGCCTGGCGTCCGTCGCCGGACCGCGTGCCCCGGGTGCGCGCCGTCGTCGCCGGTGCACTCGCCGTGGCGGCAGCGGCACTCGCGATCGCCGTGCCGACGGGCGGGGTCGACCTGCCCCGCACCACCGCGGTCAGCGGCGACGCCAGCTCCGTCTCGGCCAGCGTCGACGGTGCGTCCGGCGTCCTGCGGGTGGCCGGCACCGGAACCGGCCAGGAGGCCCGACTCACCCTGCCGACGTCGGCCCACCGCCGCGTCACCCGCGCGGGCGTGGCCGCCGACCGGTGGCGCGTCGTGCAGGACGGAACCAGTGAGCAGGGGAGCGGTGCCGACCGTCCGTCGACGCTGACGCTCGACGACCTCGTCACCCTGTTCGGTCGCCTGCCCGTCGGGGTCTCCCCGTCGACGAACCCCGGCCCCTTCGCGGCGCGCTGGGCCGTGCGCGACACGGTGACCCTGTGGACCGTCCGCGGTGGGGTCCTGGACGCGACCCGCGACGAACGCGAGGTGCTGACGCTGAGCGGTGGGGGCCTCCCGTCCGCGCGCACCACGACACTGGACCGCACCGTCTGGTCCGTCCCCGACGCCCGCGTCGAGCGGTCGGCCGCCTCGGTGGCCGCAGCGGACTCGCGATCAGCCGATCTGCTGCTCTGGAAGGCCTGGCTGCCGATCGCCCTCGGCATCGCGGCCGCCGCGCAGGCGCTGCTGGCCCTCCGTGACCGCCGTCGCCGGCGACTTCCCACCATCCCCACCCCCGAACCCGTCCCCGCTCGTGGCCCTCCGGCCGCGGACCCTGCAAGGAGCACCGACCATGTCCTTCGGTAAGCCCGTCCGACCCCTGATCACCCTGGGCGCCCTCGGCGCCGTCACCGCCCTCGCACTCACCGGGTGCGCCGGCGGTTCCACCGGAGCCGACGGCTCCGGCTCCGGCGACGCGAAGGTCTCCCGCGTCACCATCACGCTCACCAACGACGGGCAGGACGCCTGCGCGGTGTCCTCGACGAAGGTCCCCGCGGGCCCCGTCACCTTCACGGTGAAGAACGAGTCGTCGACCGCGATCACCGAGGTCGAGCTGCTGCAGGACCAGCGGATCCTCGGCGAGAAGGAGAACCTGGCACCCGGCCTCGACGCCGTCCGCTTCACCGCCACGCTGACCGGCGGGAAGTACCAGGTGTACTGCCCCGGCGCCGAGACCGAGCTGACGGACTTCACCGTCACCGGCAAGGCCGCGTCGACCGCGAACAGCAGCGCCTCGACCCTGCTCCGCGACGGGACGAAGGGCTACGCGACCTACGTCGACGGCCAGGTCACCGACATGGTCGCCGCGGTCGAGCAGATGCAGGAGCACATCGACGCCGGCGACCTCGACGCGGCGAAGACCGACTACGCGAACGCCCGTCCGTTCTACGAGCACGTCGAGAGCGACGTCGACGGCTTCGTCAAGAAGGGGTTCAAGGCCACCGACAACGCCGGCAACCTCGACTACCTGATCGACATGCGTGCCTCGAACCTCGACCCCGCCGTCGGCTGGAGCGGGTTCCATGCCGTCGAGAAGGACCTGTTCCAGGCCGGGAAGATCACCGCTTCGACGAAGCGGACCGCCGCGGACCTGACCGAGGACGTGCAGCTGCTCGCGAAGCTCGTGCCGACCCTGGACTACAAGCCGGAGGACCTGGCGAACGGTGCCGCCGGCCTGCTCGAAGAGGTGCAGTCGAACAAGATCACCGGCGAGGAAGAGGCGTACAGCCACATCGACCTCGTCGACCTCGCCGCCAACGTCGAGGGCGCCCGTCAGGCCTTCGCGTACCTCAAGCCGGGGCTGACCAAGCTCGACCCGACCCTGACGAAGCAGATCGCCAAGCAGTTCGACGCCACGAACACGATGATGGACGGCTACCGCGACGCCGACGACCTGGGCGGTTTCGCCACGTGGGACGCCGCCACCAAGAAGTCCGACGCGAACACGATCTCGCAGCAGATCCAGGCGCTGCAGGACCCGCTGTCCCGCCTGGCCGAGAAGGTCGCGACCGCGTGACCGAGCCGGACGAGGCACTCCGCGCGGACGAGGCACCGCGGGCGAACGTCTCCCGCCGTGGGCTGTTCGGCGCCGGCCTGGCCGTGGCCGGTGCCGGGGTCGGCGCGGCTGCGGGCATCGGCGGCGCCACCGCGGCGACCGGCGTGAACCCGTTCACGGCGGCGACGAACGGCGACGAGTCGATCGACCTGTCGCAGAGTCAGCCGTTCTACGCCACCGCGGCACGGCAGCCGCAGGGCGGGATCCGCACCACTCCGCAGCGCTACTGCGTCTACATGACGTTCGACCTGTCGACGACCGTCACGACCGAGCTGCAGGTGCTCCTCGCCCGCTGGTCGGCCGCGATCGCCCAGCTGCAGGCCGGCAAGACCGTCGGCAGCGTCGAGCCCGCGCACGGCAACGGGGTCGGTGCCGACACCGGTGAGGCGCTCGACCTCGGGCCGGCGTCCCTGACCGTCACGGTGGGCCTGGGTCCAGGCGTCTTCGACGAGCGCTTCGGGCTGGCCGACCGCCGTCCGGCCTCGCTCGCCGACATCCCGACGCTGCCGAGCGACAACCTGCAGGAGGGCCTGACCGGCGGGGACCTGTCCCTGCAGGCCTGCGCCGACGACCCCCAGGTGGCGTACCACGCGGTGCGCGACCTGGCGCGGATGGCCCGCGGCACCGCGACCGTCCGCTGGACCGTGCTCGGTTTCGGCCGAGCATCGGCGGGGCCGAACCAGAGCACGCCCCGCAACCTGATGGGGTTCAAGGACGGCACCCGGAACATCACGACCGACGCCGACCACGACCGGTTCGTCTGGCTCGACCGCGACGCCGGGTGGATGGCCGGCGGCAGCTACCAGGTGGTGCGGAAGATCCGGATGAACATCGAGACCTGGGACGCCGACGTCGTCAGCGACCAGCAGCGGGTGTTCGGGCGGACGAAGATCCAGGGCGCACCGCTCTCCGGCGGGCAGGAGCACACCACCCCGGACTTCCACGCGAAGGACGACGACGGTGCGACGAAGATCGACGCGACGTCGCACATCGCCCTCGCCGCGCACGAGGCGAACGGCGGCGTGAAGATCCTGCGCCGGCCGTACAACTACACCGACGGGCTCAACGAGTACGGCCAGCTCGACGCCGGGCTGCTGTTCATCGCCTACGTGAACGACCCGGACCACTTCACGCGCCTGCAGCGGAAGCTCGGCGCCTCGGACCGGCTGAACGAGTACGTCTCGCACATCGGCTCCGCGGTGTTCGCCGTGCCGCCGGCACCCCGCAAGGGGTCGTACATCGGCGAGCAGCTCTTCCGATGAGCTGCGTCGCTGACCTGAGGCGCTGACCCGAAGGGGTGGGCGCCCTCCGCCGTTTCCCTGGAGGCGGAGGACGCCCGCGTCGCGGAGTCTCGCCGAACGGAACCACCGTCGACTTGCTGAAAGCGACCCGGCACGACGCGTCGCGGTGCGACAACCCCGAGAGTACCCCGCGGATCCGCGGATCCGCAGTGATCGACCGGGATGGGACAGCAACCGTGACCGCCGGGTCGCGCGAGGTGTGCGCCGGACGTGCTCCGGGCCTCCTGGCCGACGCGAACGGCCGCCTCACCAGGGTGAGACGGCCCGTTCGCGTGTGTGCCCGCAGGCTCTGGGTCAGTCCGTCAGGACCGTCGCGGCACGTCGTGCGCGGTTGCGGCGGAGGACCACGAGTGCCGTGATCCCGGCGAGCAGGAGCAGGCCGGCCGCGATCGCCGGAGCGGTCAGGTCTGCACCCGTGTAGGCGAGGTCGCCACCGGCGCGCGGGTCGTCGTCGGTCCCGCCGACGCCACCGATGCCGGCGTCGTCACCGTCACCCGCGCCGGGGCCGGGGATGACCCCGCCACCCGGGTTCGAGGTCGGAGCCGGGGTCGGGTCGACCGGGTCCGTGGGGTCGGTCGGGTCGGTCGGGTCGACCGCTGCGGCGACCGGGATCGTCACGGCGAGGGTGATGGTCTGGCCACCCGGCAGGGTGACGACGAGCGGCGCGTCCGTCGTGGCGACCGGCTCGGCCACCGCGGCGAGCGACACGGAACCGGCGGTGCGGGCGGCGGCGCGTGCGGCTGGCGCCTCGATCTCGGGGACCGTGACGGTCAGGGTCGCGCGACCCTGCTCGTCGTTCTTGTCGGTGATCGTCGGGTCGATCGCCGACGTTGCGAGCTCCTTGCCGTCCGCGGTGACCGAGACGGTGCCGGCCTTCTCGGGGTCCTCGCTACTGAACACGAGCGACGACAGGTCGAGCTCGATCGCGTCACCGGGCTGGAAGCCACCGGCCGGGGTCGGCGTGACCGTGACGCCGACGGCGCGCTGGTCCTTCAGGGGCGTGACCTTCGGGTTGGCGAGGAAGTAGTCCACCTGGGCCTGCAGGTCGACCTGGCCGGAGTCGGCGACGTTCGTGCCGGTCGCGAAGGCGGCGAAGTTGTCGCCACCGGTCGACAGGAACGAGTTGACGGTCACCTTGAGGGTGTCGGTCAGCGCGATCGCCTTGCCGTCGAGGGTCATGCCGGTGATGCGCTCGCCGCGACCCTTCGACGGGTCGTAGGTGTACGCGAAGCCGTCCGAGACGCCGAGCTTCAGGAACGGACGCTCGAGGCCGTCCGGCTGCCACTGCTGCTCGAGGGCGTTCTTGATCTGCTGGCCGGTCATGTCCTTCGTCACCAGGGTGTTGGCGAACGGCTGGACGAGCGCGGCCTCCTTGTAGGTGACGGTGCCGTCCGGGTCGCCGGCGCCGCTGGACGCGTAGACCATGTCGGTGCGGAGACCGCCCGGGTTCATGAAGGCGACCTGCGAGCCGTTCCGCTCGGTGGCGCTGCGCTGGACCTCGGCGATGTAATTGCCCAGGACGGACTCGCCGCCGCGGTTCTCGGCCTTGCGGTCGGACTGCACGGCGCGACGCAGGTCACCCGTGATCTCGCCGAGCTTCTCGCCGCCCTTGACGTCGGCGACGGCCTTCGCGGCGGTCACGATGTCGCTCACGGCGTTGACCGAGGTGGTGTCGGCGGGGACACGCTTGTCCTCGTTGACGGAGGTGACCGAGGACGTGATGCCGGTGAGCTGCTTGTCGGCGTCCACGGTGAGCTGCAGGTGTCCGAGGTTCACCCCGTAGGACCCGGCCTGGATCACCGGACGCTTCGTGCCGTCGGGGCCCGCGATGGAGTGGTTGTACGTCGCGTGGGTGTGCGCCGACACGATGGCCGAGACCTTCGACGAGACGCCCGAGGTGATCTTGCCGAACGCGCCGGTGCCCGTGGCGTCGGAGAGCGCACTCGTGGTGGCGCCCTCGTGCACGAGCAGGACGAGCACGTCGGCCTCGCCGTTGTCGTCCTTGCCGTCGGTGAGCTGCTCGGCGTACCGGTTGACCTGGCTGACGATCGGGGCCATCGCGAGGCCCTTCACGCCGCCGGGGCTGACGAGCCCGGGGATGAGGTCCTCGGTGGTGGCACCGATGAAGCCGACCTTGACGCCGCCCTTCTCCACGATGGAGTACGGGGTGAAGGCGGGGTCGGTGGTGCCGGCCTTGACGATGTTCGCCGAGACGTACGGCCAGTCGGCGCGGTCCTCGATGCGGCCGGTCAGGTCGTCCTGGCCCTTGTCGAGCTCGTGGTTGCCGATCGCGCTGACGTCGAGGTCCATGGCGTTCAGGGCGTCGATCGTGGGGGAGTCCTGCTGGATGAGCGAGGTGAAGGTCGAGGCGCCCACGTTGTCGCCGACGCTGGCGAAGATCGTGTTCGGGTTGGCCTCGCGGTACGACTGCACGACGCCGGCGAGCTTCGCGGCGCCGGCGGCCTTGTCGGCGGCGGTGCCCTCGGACTCGATGCGACCGTGGAAGTCGTTGACGTCGATGATGTCGATCGTCGTGTCGCCCTCGGCGGCGACGGCTGCGGACGGGACGGACAGTGCGACCAGGACCCCGGCGGTGGCGAGGGCCGCGCCGGCGCCGAGGCGTCGTCGGGTCGTCGCACCGGCGGTTCCGGTGGTGTGGGAAGTGTTCATCGCCGTCGAACCTACGAAGACGCACAGGCGACTCGCCAGACCCCTGCGCAACTCGTCACACGACGTTCACACGGCCGTCCCCCTGGGCCCACCCGACCGGTTCAGTCGCGGCCGAGGGCGCCCTTCACCCGCTCGGTGACCTCGGTCGCCATCGCCTTGGCGGAGTCCTTCACGACGTCGAACTCGACCGGGTCACCCTTCAGCAGGCTCTTCGCCGTGTTGATCGCGTACTCCTTCGTGATGTGCGGGGGCAGCGGCGGGACGCTCCGGCTGACGTACGCGTCGATGAGGGTCACCCCCTGGTGGGCGAAGGCCCGCTCGACCGCCGCCTCGACCTCGGAGTCCTCGTGCACCGCGATGCCCTGGAACCCGAGCAGCGTCGCGTACCCGGCGTAGTCGATCGACTCGACGTCCTGCGAGCCGCGCCACATCGGGTTGCCGTCCTCGGTGCGCATCTCCCACGACACCTGGCCGAGGTCGTCGTTGTGCATGACCACGATGACGAGCTGCTGGTTCGGCCAGGCCGCCAGGTACTTCTTCACGGTGATCAGCTCGTTCATGCCGAGCATCTGGAAGGCCCCGTCGCCGATCGTGCACACCGCCGGGCGGTCCGGGAACGCGAACTTCGCCGTCACCGCGTACGGCATCGCCGCGAGCATCGTCGCGAGGCGGCCGGACATGTCGCCGCGCATGCCCTCGCGCAACCGGATGTGGTGGCCGTACCAGTCGGCCGTCGTGCCGGCGTCCGCGGTGACCGTGACGCCGTCGGGCAGCCGGTCGTTCACGGCCTGGATCACCCGGCGCGGGTTCACGCCGTCGTCGTAGGCGACCTCGGACTGCGCACGCATCTCCGACTCCCACTCGCGCATCTCGTCGGCGACGGTCTGCTGGAAAGACCTGTCGGTCTTCTGCTCGAGCAGCGGGAGCACCGCGTCGAGCGTCGAGCCGACGTCGCCCCACAGGTTCAGCTCGGTCGGGTACCGCAGGCCGAGCTGCTCCGGCTTGATGTCGACCTGGATGCCCCGGGCCTGTCCCGTCTTCGGCATGTACTCGCCGTACGGGTAGTTCGTGCCGAGCAGCACGAGGGTGTCGCAGTCGCGGATCTGGTGCAGCGACGGCAGCGACCCGAGCAGCCCGAGCTGCTGCGAGTGGTACGGCACGTCGGACGGGATCACGTCCTTGCCGCGGAGTGCCGTGATGATCCCCGCACCCGCCTTCTCGGCCGCTGCGAGCACCTGGGCCGTCGCACCGCGCGCGCCCGCACCGACCAGGAACGTCACCTTCGACCCGGCGTTGATGATCTCCGCCATCTTCCGGACCTCGTCGGCGGGCGGCGTGATCCGGGTGGACGCGGGGACGTCGCTCGACCGCGAGGCCCAGTGCTCCAGCGGCGGTGCGTCGTACGCCATCGCCTGCACGTCGTGGGGCAGCACGACGACGGCCGGCTGCTTGCGCAGCGACGCGGTGCGGAACGCGGTGTCGAGCACCACGCCGACGGCTTCGGGCGTGGCCACCGTCTGCACGTAGCAGGCGACGTCGGCGAACACGCGCTCCAGGTTCGACTCCTGCTGGGTGAACGACCCCATCGCCGCGCGCCCCTGCTGGCCGACGATCGCCACCACCGGCTGGTTGTCCATCTGCGCGTCGTACAGCCCGTTGAGCAGGTGGAAGGCACCGGGACTCGACGTCGCGACGCAGACCCCAACCTCGCCGGTGAACTTCGCGTGCGCGGTCGCCATCAGCGCCGCGATCTCCTCGTGCGTGGGGCGGACGTACTCCAGGCCGTCGCCCTTCGAGGCCGCCTGGCCGAGCGCGCCGTCGAAGGCGCCGATCCCGTCGCCGGGGTACCCGAACACGCGGGAGACCCCCCACGCCTTGATGCGGTCGATGACGAAGTCGCTCACGGTCGTGCTCATGGCACCAGCGTGCGCGGGCGCGCACGGGTCCGTTCACAGGCACCGGACTGGAGGCGCGGATCACGTGACCGACGTCGGTCACGTGATCCGGGCCTCCAGACCAGGGCCCTGTGCTCGTTGCCGGTGGGTGCTCGCTACTGCTCCTGCGCGATCAGCGGACGCAGCGTGCGGTGCGCGATGCGCAGCCCCTCGAGCACCCGGTCGTCGGTGCCGCCCCAGAGCGGGTCCTCGTGCTCGACGCTCAGCGTGCCGTCGAAGCCCGCCTCGTAGAGGCGGTCGACGACGCGCGGCCAGTCCACGACACCGCGGCCCGGCACCCGGAACCGCCACCAGCCCATGTCCCACGGGTCGTCGCCCTTGTCGACCTTGCCGAAGAACCCGTACTCGTTGCGCCGCTCGGGGAACAGCTCCAGGTCCTTCGCCTGGGCGTGCACGATGTGCTCGGCGAACGGCAGGATCGTCTCGACCGGGTCGATACCGATCCACGTCAGGTGCGATGGGTCCCAGTTCAGGCCGAAGCCCAGACCGGTCACCCAGCCCCAGAGCTCGGGGGAGTACGCGATGTTGCCGGGGTACCCGTCGGGGTGCCAGCCCTCCATCACGCAGTTCTCGATGATGAGCCGCACGCCCCGCTCGCCGGCGTAGTCGACGAGCTCGGGCAGGACCCGGTTCCCCTCGGCCATGTTCTCGCGGACGGACTTCGTGGTGTCGCGCCCGATGAAGGTGCCGACGTACGGGATGCCGAGCGTCTGCGCGGTGTCGATCGCGTGCTTGAGATGGGTCCGCACCGCTGCCCGGTGCTCCGGGTCCCGGTGCAGGTTGTTCTCGTAGTACGCGAGCGCCGAGATCTCGAGGCCGGTGCGGTCGAGCAGGGCGCGGGTGGCCAGGGCGTCCTCGTCGGTGAACGTGGCGACCGGCAGGTGCGCCGCCTCGAAGTCGCGGCCGCCGGTGCCCGGCCAGACGGCGACCTCGAGCCGCTCGTAGCCCTGCTGCTGGGCGAACCCGGCGATCCGGTCGAGCGACCAACCGGGCAGGCAGGCGGTCAGCATGCCGAGCTTCACCGGATCTCCCGCCAGGTCGTCTCGGCCGCGCTGCCGATCACGGCCTCGATGATGTCGGCGGAGCGGGCGCCGTCCGCGAACGTCGGCAGTCCGTCGGGGGCCACCCCGGTGCGGACCGCGGTGTAGGTGTCGGCGACGAAGGCCGCGAAGGCGTCGAGGTACCCCTGCGGGTGCCCGGCCGGCACGATCGCCAGCCGGCGCTGGTCCGGGTACCCCTGCGACGGGTCGCGGACCACGATCTGGGCGCCGCGCTCGTTGCCGAACCAGGCCGACTCGGGCTGCTCCTGGTCGAACGCCGCGCTGCCGCGGGTGCCGTCGACCTCGAACCACAGGCGGTTCTTCCGGCCCGACGCGACCTGCGAGATCACGACGTTCCCGATGCGGCCCGTGGCGGTGCGGAAGGTGGCGACGGCGGTGTCCTCGGTGGTGACCTCGGCGCGTTCGGCCGCGTCGGCCACCGGGTCCGGGTCGGGGGAGCCGGAGAACGACGGACCGGACGCCGCCGGCCGCGTCGGGTAGACGATGTCGGTCGCGGCGGACACCGAGGCGAAGCGCTCACCCGTCACGAACTCGACCAGGTCGCACCAGTGCGAGCCGATGTCGGCGAACGCGCGGGACAGCCCGCTCGAGGTCGGGTCCACCCGCCAGCTCGAGGCGTCCTCGTCGAGCATCCAGTCCTGCAGGTAGTGGCCGTGCACCGCGAGCAGCCGGCCGAGCTCCCCGTCGGCGATGCGCGCCCGGATCTCGCGGACCATCGGGTGGTACCGGTACACGAACGGCACGGTGGCCACGACACCGGCCTCGGCAGCGGCGGCGACGAGCTCGGCGGCCTGCGCGGGGTCGATCGCCAGGGGCTTCTCGCACACCACGTTGATGCCGGCCGCGATCACCGCGAGCGCCTGCGGGTGGTGCTGGTCGTTCGGGGTGCAGATGTGCACGACGTCGGGGGCGTCGGCGATGACCTCGTCGAGGGAGGCGTAGCCACGGGGCAGGTCGAGCTGCGCCGCCACCTGCTCGGACCGGGCGGCGTTCCGGCCGAGCACGCCGAGGACCTCGGCGCCGGAGGCCCGGGCCGCCCGGGCGTGGACGCCGGCGATCATGCCCGTCCCGACCACGGCGACACGGAGGCGTCGCCCTTCGTACCCACTGCTCATGGTGCTCCCTCGCGCCGGACTGACACCACCGTAGCGGCCCGGTCATCCACCGGGGCCGATGAGTACCGTCTGCAGCATGTCGAGCCTCCAGACCAGCCTGCTCATCCTCGGAGCCAGCGGCGACCTGTCCAAGCGCCTGCTCCTGCCCGGCCTCGCCACCCTGCTCCAGGTGAAGGACGACTGGGACGTCCAGCTCGTCGGGGCCGGTGTCGAGGACCTGTCCGACGCCGACTGGAAGGCGCAGGTGCGCGAGTCCTTCGAGAACGCGCAGGCGTCGAAGAACGAGGAGGACGAGGGCGCCTCGGGTGAGAAATCGCTGCCGGAGCGGCTGCAGGCCGTGGTCGACGCCTCGACCTACCGGAAGGCCGACGTCACCGACCCGGACGACCTGCGCGCCCTGCTCGCCGCGTGCGAGCACGACCCCGCGATCTACTTCGCGCTGCCGCCCGCGGTCACCGAGAAGAGCTGCGAACAGCTCGCCCACCTCGACCTGCCCGCAGGCACCCGCCTGGCGCTCGAGAAGCCGTTCGGCACCGACGCCGACAGCGCCTCGAACCTGAACGACCTGCTCCACTCGTTCATCCCCGAGGAGCGCATCCACCGCGTCGACCACTTCCTCGGCCGCTCCACCGTGCTCAACCTGCTCGGGCTGCGCTTCGCCAACCGCATCATCGAACCGCTGCTCTCGTCGCAGCACGTCGAGCGCGTCGACATCGTCTACGACGAGACCCTCGGTCTCGAGGGTCGGGCGCGCTACTACGACAAGGCCGGGGCGCTCACCGACATGATCCAGAGCCACCTGCTGCAGGTGATGGCCGTCGTCGCGATGGAGGCCCCCGCCTCGATCAAGGCCGACGACCTGCGCACCCAGAAGGAGCTCGTGCTGCGGGCCGTCCGACCGTGGGGCGGCGACGTCGTCACCGCGGGCAAGCGCGCCCGGTACACCGCCGGCACCGTCGGGGACCGCCAGCTGCCGTCGTACGTCGACGAGGACGGCGTGGACCCGTCGCTCGGCACCGAGACCCTCGCCCAGCTCACCCTCGAGATCGCGAACTGGCGCTGGGCAGGCGTCCCCTTCACCCTGCGGTCCGGCAAGGCGCTCGCCGCACAGCGCCGCGAGATCGTCATCACGTTCAAGGACTCCCCGCACGTGCCCGAGGGACTCACCGGCACCGAGTTGCCCGACCGGCTGCGCATCTGGATCGCCCCGGACGAGATGCAGCTCGAGCTCAACGTCAACGGCGCCGGTGACCCGTACACGATCGACCACACGAGCCTCGAGGTGACGTTCAACCCCGGGCGCCTGAGTGCCTACGGCGAGGTGCTGGCCGGCGTGCTCGAGGGCGACGCCACGCTGTCGGTGCGCGGCGACAGCGCCGTGCAGGGCTGGAAGGTCGTCGGGCCGTTCCTCGACGCGTGGAAGGCCGGCAAGGCACCCCTCGACGAGTACGCCGCCGGGTCCGTCGGCCCCGGCGGCTGGGACAACATCGAGGCCTGAGCCCGAGTGGCGGCGTAGCGTCGGGCGACGTGAACACCACCGACGACGTCCTGCAGACCGTTCCCGAACCCGCCGGCGCCGACATCCGTGTCGACGACGTCCCCTACGACCACGAGGGCACCGAACTGCTCGGTGTGCTCGCGAAGGACGCCGCGATCGCGGGTCGTCGTCCGGCCGTCCTCGTCGTGCACGACTGGCACGGCGTGAACGAGCACGTCGAGGCCCGAGTGACGATGCTCGCCCGGCTCGGCTACGTCGCGTTCGGCGCGGACATCTACGGCGCCGGTGTCCGCCCGGGCGACGACACGGCGGCCCAGGTCGCCGGCGGTTTCTACCAGGACCTGCCCCTGCTGCGGGCCCGCGCAACCGCCGGGCTCGAGCGACTGCTCGCCGACCCGGACGTCGACCCCACCCGCGTCGTCGTGATGGGGTACTGCTTCGGCGGCTCCACCGCACTCGAGCTCGCACGGACCGGGGCCGACCTGGTCGGTGCCGTGGCGTTCCACGGTGGCCTCATCGCCCACGACCCCTCGGACGCCGCGGACATCCGGGCGAAGCTGCTCGTCCTCACCGGGGGTGCCGACCCCGTCGTGCCGGACGACGCCGTGCACGCGTGGCAGGAGGAGATGCGGGCGGCGCCGGACGTCGACTGGCAGGTCGTGACGTACTCGGGCGCGATGCACGCGTTCGCCGTGCCGGGCACCGACGCCCCGGACCACGGCGCGCAGTACCAGGAGCGTGCCGACCGCCGATCGTGGCAGGCGCTCCGGGTGTTCCTGGCCGAGGTGTTCGACGAGGAGCCCGCGGCGCTGTGACGGTGCGGCCGTCGGAGACCACTCGCGACACGCCGAGCACGGGGGCCGGAGCGCCTCGATTGGCGCCCGGGCCGCACCTGTTGTAGAGTCTTCCACGGCCGCAAGGCCACGCGCTCGTAGCTCAATGGATAGAGCATCTGACTACGGATCAGAAGGTTGGGGGTTCGAGTCCCTTCGAGCGCACAGGCAAGCAGAACGAAGAAGGGCCCCGGTGGATTCCACCGGGGCCCTTCGTCGTTGACCGGCAGCGGCGCGTCTTCGCAGGCGTTCCCCGGTCGACGGGGTGACGATGGTGCGTCGGTCCGTCCGATCGGAGAACGAGGTGCCTGTGCTGTCCATCGACTTCGCGACCCGTGATGCCGAGGTGGCCGCAACGGCCCTGGGGGCGCTGTACGACCGCCCGGAGATCCGTGACGTCGGCCCGCTCTTCCGGTACGAACAGCACGTGCGCGGCGACGGCGTGATGACCGTCGAACGGCACCACTTCGGCGGCTCGATGGAGACGACCGCCGAGATCGCGGACACGCTGGTGTCGGTCCAGGTGCACAGCGGCGACTTCGCCCCGCGCGGGACGGGTGGGGTGCCGAACGGGTCGTTGCACGGCCTCGGCATGGTCCACAACGACACCCTCGACGTGGACTTCAGCGTCGTCAGCCTGCCGGTGTCGGTCCTGCTGGGGGTCGGGTTGCAGCAGCAGGGCGCGGAGCGAGGGCGGCTCGTCGTCGACGGCCGGGCGCCTCGTCCGGAACTGGCGGACTACTGGGCGAGTGTCATCGGGCACGCGCACGCGGTCACGAGCGATGAGCGGGCCTTCGGGAACGACCTGGTGCGCGCCGAGGTGTTCCGCCACGTCGCCGCAGCGGCGTTCCAGGTGTTCCCGGTGCACATCGAGCCGGACGCGATCGTCCCGACCTCGGCGGCCGCCGGCGGGGTCGTGCGCCGCGCCGTGCAGTACATCGACGATCACCTCACCGAACCGATCTCGGTCCCCGACATCGCCACGGCCGCCCGGGTGTCGTCCCGCGGGCTGCAGTCCGCGTTCCAGCGCGAGCTCGGGGTGAGCCCGGCAGCATACGTCCGGCGGGTGCGGCTGGCCGAGGCACACCTCGAGTTGCTGGTGGCGGATCCGGACGCCGGAGCGACGGTCGCGTCCATCGGGTTGCGGTGGGGGTTCAGCAACGCGACGCGGTTCTCCGCCGCCTACCGCGAGGCCTACGGGCGGTCGCCGAGCCGGACGCTCCGCGACGAGGTCCCGCGGCAGGGCGACTGAACGACCCGGGTCAGGACCCGGGGGAGTACGGCTGGGCCGCCTCGATGACCTCGGATGCACCGGCGATGCCGAACGAGGTGAAGAGCGGTGCCCACAGCGCCTTGAGCTGCGCCATGAGCTCGTCGTCGGTCAGCTGCGTCGAACCGTCCACCATGCCCAGTGTCGTGTTGAGGAGCAGCAGGACGGACGGCTGGACCGCGGCCGCGTCGACGTCCGCCGCCGCGACCCCGGCGCTGACGAGTTCGCCCCGCGTCATCTCGAACCAGTCGAAGCCGCGCGGTACCGGCACGCCGGCCTTGCCGAGTTCGTGCAGGAGCCGGACCGCGCCGCCCGCGACCGAGCCCCGGCGGACGTCCATCCCGGTGGTCAGGAGGAACACCGTCAGTCGCTCGATGCCCGGCTGCGCGGGGAGTGCGTCGAAGAGTGCACGCCAGCGCTGCTGCTGCAGTTCGATGACCGCCGTCGCCAGGTCCTTCTTCGACGGGAACAGGTGGTACCCGATCGCCGACTTCGGCTTCCCCATCGCCTCGGCGACACGGGAGAACGTGGTCGCCTCGTAGCCGAAGGCGGCGAACTGCTGCCCCGCGGCATCGATGATGGCTCGTCGAGAGGCCTCCATGGCGAGCTGCCGCTGGTTCATCTGGCGCGGTGTCCTTCCTCGCCCGGAGCTGAGCGATCAGTGAACACCACATCCTAGGGCCGCTCACGATGACGACCCGTCCCCTGCCCGCGTCAGGCGGCGCAGAACGTGTGCCAGGCCACGTCGATCCCCTTCCGGTGCAGCGAGTCGAGTCCGACGTCGAGGTGCTTCCGCTCCGCGTCCACCAGGTGTGCGCACCGGTGGTCCTGGGCGACGGTCTGGGCCTGGCCGAGCGCGGCCACGAGGTCGGTGTCGATGGCGTCGAGCTGGGGGCGGATGGTCGTCAGGTCCGGTGCCGTCGTGGGTGCGGTCCACGGGTTGTGCGTCCAGTGGTTGATGAGGCCGCGCTGGACGACCTTGCTCGCGGCGATCTGTGCGCGGATGACCCGGGTCACCAGCACGGGGTCGACGCCCTGCTGCTCCGCCAGGGTCACCGCTTCGTCGACGACGGCCTGTTCGCGCACCGGGTCGGCGACCGGCTTGCCGCTGAGCCACTTCGACTCCGCCACCGGGTCGGCGAGCTCGAGCCGTCGGAGGATGAGCGTACCGATGGTGTCGAGCTCCGCCGTCGACGCCGTGGGACGGGAACCGTCGTGGGAGATGGTCATCGTGGAACCCGTCGGTTCGGCGGACGTGGGCAGGGGATCGGCGTTCGCCGCCGAGGTCGGCACGGCGATGCCCGCCGCGAGCAGCCCGACGGCCAGGGCCGTCGCGGCGGTCCGGCGGGTGCGGTGCCGGGCGGTGGTCGGGGTGGTGGGGTGTGTGGTGTTCACGGGGTTTCCTTCCCGAACCGGCGCCGGACGCGTCGGGTCAGATCGTCGATGATCGGTTTGATGACCTCGTCGTAGAACGGGTAGACGCCGAAGTGGTCGGCGCCCTCGTCGCAGTAGCAGTCCATCGAGATCGCCTCCTCGAAGTTCGAGAAGACGTAGGTGGCACGGTGCGGGAACACGGCGTGCGGCTCGTCGTCACGCGGGGTCGTGGTGGTCACAGCGGTGCTCGATCCCGGTCAGCAGCCGGTCAGTCGGCCAGCAGCGCCGCGGGGACGCCCGGGTCGCGCCCGGAGTCCACCACCGCGTCGATCTCGGTGGACCCGTTGCCCGACCCGACCGTGCGGTTCTGGATCTGGTTGAGCGACCAGTTGCCCGGCAGTGGCTCGAGCTGGTTGCCCGCCCAAGCCGGCGACATCCCGGCGACGAACGAGAAGTGCGCGAGTCCGGCGCTGCTCACGGCGGTGCACGTGGCGCGGGAGCCGTAGACGCCCGCCTTGTACAGGTTCCCGCGGTCCCGCAGGCCGGCGGCGACGCCTCGGAAGTACGGCACCACGAGTGACTCGTCCTGCGCCGAGGTCGCGTCGAAGTCGGCGGCGAAGTAGACGGTGGTCTGCTTCGGGATCCCGAGCCCCCGGGCCGCGTCGTGGGCGCGGTGGGCGTCGCGGACACCCTGTTCCTCCGTGAACCACGAGGCAGCGAACCCGCCCTCCTCGAAGATCGGCCACAGCCCGAGCCCGGCGCTCGCCATCACGCGGAGTTCGTCGGGGGTGAGGGCCTTGTCGAGCGCTCCGGAACGCTGGTGGTTGGTGAGGTACCGGCCGACGCTGGTGGCACCGGACGCCCGGACGGCGGCCGCGCGGGCGTCGTCGAGGCGCACCGCGGTGTCGGCACCGGTCGTCGCACGGTCGGGGTCACCCGTGCTCGCGGCCAGGGCCGCCCAGGTGCCGGCGTCGCACGTCCCGGTCTGCTCGGCCGGCGGGAACGCCTGGAACTGCTGGAACGCACGGACCACCGCGGCGTCCGCCGCCGAGTAGGCACTGCTGAACACGACGCGCTCGCCGTTCAGCACCAGGAGCGCCTTGACGAGCAGCACCCAGGCGCCGGTGGCCCCGACCCCGACGACGCTCGGGCCCGCGGCACGGAGCGCAGCAGCCGTCCCCGGGCCCCAGGCGCCGTCGACCGTGACGCCCACCGCGACCTGCACCGCGCGGATCGCCGCCGAGTACGTGCTCGTGTCGACGAGTCCGCTCGTGCTCCCGTACGCGCCGCCGGTCGCCTCGGCGTAGGTGCGGTTGAGGTACTGCTGCACCGCGCGCACCGCTCGGGACCCGCCGGAGGCGAGGCGCACGGGGTCGACGGTCAGGAGTGCGCCGAACAGGTGCGCCGAGAGCGGGAGTGCTCCGGGCTCGGCACCCAGGTCGGACCGGAGCGCCTGCACGGCCGCGACGGTGGCCGCGTCGTACTCACCGGTGAGCGTGACGGTCGAGGCGCCCTTGCAGACCAGTCCGGCCTGGACCAGCCGGCGCCAGGTCGCGGCGTCGTCGCCCGTCTCGGCCCCGACGTCGCCGTGCTGCTCGAGCTTCCGACGGGTCGTCGGCCCGAACGTCGCGACCACGGGGGAGATGCCGAGCAGCGACTGGGTGGCCTGCACGATCCCGAGCACGGTGCCGCTGCCGGTCAGCCCGTCCTCGTCCACGTGCACCCACCCGTGCAGGTGCCCGAAGGTCGTGTTGAGCCAGCGCTGCACAGCGAGCACGCCCGAGTCGGCGGAGCCGGACGAAGCGGTCGAGCCGGAGGAACCGGTCGACGCGGTGGAGCCGGCCGCGCCGGACGGGGTGGCGGCGTCGGCCGGGGCCGCGAGCGCGGTCGTGACGAGCGGGACGGTGGCGGTGATGCCGATGAGCGCAGTTCGGCGCGAGATGTGCACGGGGGTGCCCCTTCAGTTGCCTCGAGCGTCCGCTGGCCGTCGATCGCGCTGTGCGATGCTGATGGCCGCGGCATGGTCCGAGCAACTTCGTCCCTCAACTTGGGACGGTCCTGCAATTCGGCAGACGATCGTCTGATGAAGCGCTCAGTCCGCCCGTTCCGGGGGGTCCGGCTCAACGCGCGAACGCCGCCAACCGGTCCCGCAGCGCACGCTCCAGGTACGGCTCGAGCGACGACGCCCACGTCGCCGTGATGTGCGTGCTGTCCCGGTAGACCAGGACGCCTCCGACGACTGCCGGGCACGTGGTGTCGGTGCAGTAGTAGCGGCTCAGGTCGATCGAGGCTGCCTTGCCCCCGGCCGCCCGGAACGCGGCGACGGCCTCGACCGACGAGTCCGTCAGGCCGAGTGCTTCGGCGCGCGACCGGTCGCAGGCGTCCGTCGTCGGCCCGGACATCGTGCTCAGGCAGGCGACGACGTCGGGGCGGGGTACCGGGTTGTCACGGACCGCGATGACGGGCAGCTCGTCACCGGCCGCCTGCTCCCACGCGTCGACCAGGCCGTTGCGGGTGGCCTTGTCGCGGGCCGGTCCGGGCGGCAGGCTGACCGGCATCTGCGTGGTGGAGTGGGTGACGACCAGGGCGTCGGCGTCGCGGTGCTCGCGGACGTAGTCGATGGCGGCGTGCTTCCACGAGTTGCAGCCCCGCATCGACGAGGGGCTCAGCGAGTCCTGCTGCGCGGTGGTGAGGTAACACCCGCCGGCGCCGGCCAGGTCGATCCGCCAGCCGTTGTCGTCGGCGATCTTCTCGTACGCACCGAGCAGTGCGTTGCTGTGCGAGTCGCCGATGACGATGAGGTGCTTCGACCAGCCGGTGGTCTTGCCGAGGACGCAGGGCCGGAACGTGCCGCTCCAGCACTCGGCGCGGTTGTCGTCGTCGTCCTTGGCCACGGCCGGAGCGGGCACACGGACGTCGGCGAGCTCGGGGTCGACGCAGGGGTCGGCGAACCCGATGCGCGCGGCGGCACCGAAGCAGGACTCGTCGTCGTCCTCCTGCTCCGCGGTGACCTGCTTCGTGACCGTGGTCGCGTTGACCTCCTGCACGTAGACGGCGGTCAGGGTGGCGGCCCCGAGCGTGACGACGGTGAAGCTGCAGATGACTGCGAGCGAGACGACGCCCCGGGGCTGCAGGTCCCGCAGCCACGTCGAGAACCGGACGGGTTCCTCGAACCAGATGGTCGTCGCGGTGGCCAGTCCGATCGCGACGAGCAGCACCGCCGAGCTCGTCGCCCAGTCGAGCGGACGGCCCAGCATGATCGGCAGGATGACGACGAGGGGCCAGTGCCAGAGGTAGAGCGCGTACGAGATCCGACCGAAGAAGGCGACGGGCCGCAGCGCACCGACGTCCTCGAACTCGGTCCCCGCACCGAACAGCAGCACCAGTGCCGCACCGACGACCGGCAGCAGCGCCGCGATCCCGGGGAACGCCGTCTCCGGGGTGATCACGACGAGGGACAGTGCGAGGGCCACGACGCCGATGCCGGTGGCGACCAGGCGGACCCGTCGGGCGACGTCGGTGCGGACCTCGGGCAGGTGCACGGTGGCGACGAGACCGCCGAGTGCGAACTCCCACGCGCGGGTGCCGGTGGAGAAGTAGGCGACGCCGGGGTCGGTGGCGGTCTGCACGATGCTCCACACGAGGGACAGCACGACGACGCTGCCGAGCAGCAGCCGCGCGGTCGCCAGCGGCGTGAACCGACGGCGTGCGAGTGCCCCGACGCCGAGCAGCAGGAGCGGCAGGAGGATGTAGAACTGCTCCTCGACCGACAGCGACCAGAAGTGCTGGAACGGTGAGGGGGCGTCGGCCGACGCCAGGTAGTCGACGGCGTTCGCCGCGAGCTCCCAGTTCTGCAGGTACACCGTCGAGGCGATCAGCTCACGCCCGTACTGTCCCCACAGCGCGCTCGGCACGGCGACGAGCACCGCGATGCCCGTGACGACGATGGTGAGGAACGCGGCCGGCAGCAGGCGTTTGGCCCGGCGCGACCAGAACCGTCCGAGCCGGATCGTGCCCGTCGCGAGCTGTTCCCGCAGCAGCAGCCCGGTGATCAGGAAGCCGGAGATCACGAAGAAGACGTCGACGCCGACGAACCCGCCGTGCAGGGCGCCCGGCCACAGGTGGTAGACGACGACCGCGAGGACGGCGAACGCGCGGAGGCCCTGGATGTCCCACCGCGTGGTGTCGCGCGCTCGGTGCGCGGGGCCCCGCTCGCCCGGCGTTGCTGTACTCACTGCGTCGATCCTAGGAGACGTGGACGGCTCCGCCGGGCGTTCTCGACGCGGACGCTACGATCCTTCTCCAGAGGGGGGCCGATGGACCTGCGCTGGTTGACCGCGTCCGACGACGAGTTCGCGGCGGAGGCGGCGCGACGACCGCGGATGCGCCGCCCGCGACAGGCCCCGTGGTGGTGGAACGCGCTGCTCCTGGCGATCGAGGTCCCGCTCGCGTGGCTCGCGTCCGCGCTCGTGGTCTGGGGCACCGGGCTCGTCCACAACGGCGCGGGTGTCGGGGACGTCGTCCGCTGGGCGGCCTGGTTCGTGGTGCTCGTCGCCGGCGTGGTCGGGCTCGTCGTGCTCCTGGTCCGGGGCGAACGACCTCGGACCCTGCGTCCGGACGAGGCTCGGGCAGTGCTGACGGGGGAGGCCAGTGGGTACCCGGTGCGTCCGGTCCGTCCGAAGCCGCTCGACTCGATGATCACCCCGCGCTACTCCGGCATCCGCGTCCACCCCCGGTTCGGCACCGCCCCCGTGCACGTCGACGGCGTCCCGGACGTCGAGTTCGGCTGCGTCCTGCGGCGCTGGATGGTCTCGCGGGACTGGACGTACCTGACCGTCCGGCTGCCCGGCACGTTGCCGCACCTGCTCCTCGACGCCACGGCGAACGACGGTCGTCGCAGCGACCTGCCGGTGGTCCTCCGTCACCGGCAGCGGATGTCACTGGAGGGCGACTTCGACCGGCACTTCCGGGTGTGGGCGCCGGAGGACTACGGCCAGGACGCGCTGTACGTCCTCACCCCTGACGTGATGGCGGCGCTCGTCGACCACGCGGCCGGCTGGAACGTCGAGATGGTCGACGACCGGCTGGTCTTCTCGGCGCCGGGGACCGCGGACTGGTCGCGCCCTGCGCCGTGGATGCAGGTCGAGGCAGTCCTGGGCGAGGTCGTGCCCCGTGTCGTGCGCGCCGCCTCCCGGTACCAGGACGACCGTTCGCTGCTCGAGGACGGGCACGCAGACGCGATCGCGGCCGCGGGGCGTCGCCTGGTGCTCCGCGACCGGCGGAAGAGCCGTCTGCGAGCGACGTGGGCGGGGGCCGTGTGGATGGGCGTCGTCTGCGTGTCCTACAGCGGACCGTTGGCCGTCGCGGTGGTCGGTTCGCTCTCGGTCCTCGACCACTGACCGTCGGCGCACGCCTGCGACGTGGCCCCGGTACGGACGGGAGGCCCGTGGCGGTGTCGCCACGGGCCTCCCGTTTGACCTGTCGGTGCCTCGACTACGCGACGGTCGCGCGCGCCTCGGCCAGCGACGGGTAGTCGGTGTAGCCCTCGGCGGTCGCGCCGTAGAAGAGCTCCGGACGCGGCTCGTTGAGCTCGGCGTCGTGCTCCCAGCGGTGCGCGAGGTCCGGGTTGGCGATCGCGGCGCGGCCCACGGCGACGGCGTCGGCGTGGTCGCCGTCGACGATCGCGATGGCCTCGTCGCGGGTGGTGAGCGACGAGAAGCCCGAGTTCACGATGAACGGCGCGCCAGCGGTACGGCGGACGTGCTGCACCAGGTCACCGGTCGGCTCGGCGTGCAGGACGTCGACGAAGGCGAGGCCGAGCGGCGCGAGGCCCTCGGCGACGGCGGTGTAGGTGGCGCGCACGTCGTCGGCGTCGTCCTCGATGACGCCCTGGATCCCGTGCTCGGGCGACAGGCGGATGCCGGTGCGGTCGGCGCCGATGGCCTCGGCGATGGCGGTGGTGACCTCGATCGCGAAGCGCGCGCGGTTCTCGGGGGAGCCGCCGTACTGGTCGGTGCGGGTGTTCGACACCGGCGACATGAACTCGTGCACCAGGTAGCCGTTGGCGCCGTGGACCTCGACCCCGTCGAGTCCGGCGGCGATCGCGTTGCGGGCGGCCTGCACGAAGCCCTGCACGGCCTCCTGCACCTCGGCGGTGGTCAGCTCGTGCGGGACGGGCATGTCGGCCTTCGAGCCGTCGGCCAGGTGCGTCTGCCCGGGGGCGGCGATGGCGGACGGGGCGACGATGCGCGGGGTCTGCGAGATGTCGGTGTGCGAGACGCGGCCACCGTGCATGAGCTGCATGACGATCGTGCCGCCGGCGGCGTGCACGGCGTCGGTCACGCGGCGCCAGCCGGCGATCTGGTCCTCGGTCTCGATGCCGGGCTGCCCGGGGTAGGAGCGGCCCTCCTGCACGGGCCAGGTGCCCTCGGTGATGATCATGCCGAGGCCGGCGCGCTGCCGGTAGTGCTCGACCAGCAGGTCGTTCGGGACGCCGTGCTCGCCGGCGCGGGTGCGCGTGAGCGGGGCCATGACGACGCGGTTCGACAGGGACAGGGCGCCGATGGAGGCGGGTTCGAAGAGCTTCACGTCAGGGCGAACGACGAGTTGTCCCATGCAATTCCGCCTCGGAGCACTTCTTCAGGCAGTGCGGTCAGTCGCGTGGGCACACCAGCGTCGACGAGCGCACCTGGCCCTCTGGCCGGATCACCTGGTGCTGCGAGAGGGGCTTGCCGCACAGGGGGCAGCCCCGGTCGATCGTCCGGTCGTCGATGCCCTCGGGGCGACCGGCGCCGATCTGCGAGGGGCCCATCTTGTTGATGAGCGTCGTGTTCCACCGTTCGTACCACTGGCCGAAGCGTCCCACGGTGCATCCTTTCGTTCGTGCACGAACCATTATGGCACTGATGGCCGCGGATCACACCTGGTCGACGCGCTCCAGCAGCTCCGTCAGCTCGTCCTTCAGGGACTCGAGTCGGGCGAGTGGCCACCCGAGCCGGTCGGCGACGGCGAGCGGGACCGCCTCGGCTCGGTCGCGCAGGGCGTGCCCGGCGGTCGTCAGGGACACCTCGAGTTGGCGTTCGTCGGCGGCGCTGCGGGTGCGGCGGACGTAGCCGGAGGCCTCCAGCCGCTTGAGCAGTGGGCTCAGCGTGGCGGAGTCGAGCCGCAGCTCCCCGGCGATCTCGCGCACCGACCGCGGGTCCCGCTCCCACAGGGCGAGCATCACGAGGTACTGCGGGTGGGTCAGGCCCATCGGCTCGAGCAGGTCGCGGTACAGCCCGATGACGCTGCGGCTCGTCGCCGCGAGCGCGAAGCAGAGCTGCCGGTCGAGCGCGAGCGGGTCCGGTGCGGTCTGGGTCATGCCCTCAGGGTACTTCGTTCGTGCACGAAGTGGTGTTGTCGCGACCCGGGGCGGTGGGCGCAACGGCCTGGAGGCCCGGTGCCGGTCTCGTGGACCGGCACCGGGCCTCCAGGGTGGTGGCGCTGGTGCCTCGACTACGCGCGGTGCGCGGGCGGGTGGCCCGAGTCGTGCGCGTTCGCGTCCGGCTCCACGGGGAGCGCGTGGGTGCCGGTGTGCGTGTCCTCGTGGCCGGCGACCGGGTGGGTGCGCTCGAGCTTCGCGCCCTCCACGTCGACGTCCGGCACGATGCGGTCGAGCCACTTCGGGAACCACCAGGCGCTCTTGCCGAGCAGGTGCATCGCCGACGGGATGAGCAGCATGCGGACGACGAAGGCGTCGATCAGCACACCGAACGCCAGCCCGAAGCCGATCGGCTTGATGGTGGACGAGTCCGAGAAGATGAAGCCCGCGAACACCGAGATCATGATGATCGCCGCCGCCGTGACCACCGCGCGACCCGCGTGCAGACCGCGCTGGACGGCCACCTTCGCGCTCGCGCCGTGGGCGTAGGCCTCACGCATGCCGGACACCAGGAACAGCTGGTAGTCCATCGCCAGACCGAACAGGATGCCGATCTCGATGATGGGCAGGAAGCTCAGGATCGGTGCCGGGTCGTGCACACCGAAGACCGAGCCGAGCCAGCCGAACTGGTAGATCGCGGTCAGCCCGCCGAACGACGCCAGCACGGACAGGATGAACCCGGCGGTGGCGGTGATCGGCACGAGGAACGACCGGAACACGATGATCAGGATGATCAGTGACAGTCCGACGACCACCACGAGGTAGAGCGGCAGCACGTTCGAGAGCTTCTCGGACACGTCGATGTTCGCCGACGCGTTGCCGGCGACGCCGAGGGTGACCTTGCCGTCGTCGGTGGAGACGGTCTGCTCGCGCAGGTCCTTCACGACGTTCTCGGTGGAGACGCTGTCCGGGCCGCCGGCGGGCTTCACCTGGAACGCGACGATGTCACGGTCCTTCGAGGCGCCGATGGGCAGCACGGCCTGCACGTCGTCGTTCTTCGCGATGGCCTGGCCGATGGTGACCTCGGTCGCGGTGACGTCGCTCTTGCTGATCGACTCCGGCAGGGTCGCCACGACGAGCAGCGGGCCGTTCTGCCCGGCGCCGAACTCCTTCTCGAGCGTCTTGTAGGCCTTGTACTGGCTCGACTCGACGGCCTCGGACGAACCGCTCGGCAGGCCGAGGCGCATCTGGGTCGCGGGCAGGGCGATGGTGCCGAGCACCGCGACGCCGAGGACGAGCGTGATGACCGCGCGCCAACTCGACATCGGCTTGTTCGGGATCCGCGTGGAGTCGGTGTTGCCGATCTTCGCGCGCTCCTTCTTCCGCAGGATCCGCATGCCGATGAGCGACAGCAGGGCCGGGGTGAAGGACGTCGCGATGAGGATCGCGAAGAGCACCGCGACCGCGCCGACCGTGCCCATCAGGCCGAGGAACGGGATGCCGGTGATGTTCAGCGCGAGCAGCGCGACGATGACCGTCGCACCGGCGAACACCACGGCGTTGCCCGAGGTGCCGTTCGCGAGCCCGATCGACTCGTGCACCTGCATGCCCTGCTTCAGCTGGGTCCGGTGCCGGTTCAGGATGAACAGCGAGTAGTCGATGCCGACCGCCAGGCCCAGCATCACCCCCAGGACCGGCGTGACCGAGATGAACTCGACGACGCTCGAGAACGACAGGGCGGTGAGCGAGGCGACGCCGACGCCGAGCACGGCGCTGACGAGCGGGACCGCGGCGCCGATGACCGTGCGGAGCATCAGGAGCAGCACGATCGCGGCGATGATGACACCGCCGATCTCACCCGGGCCGAGGATCGACGGCACGCCCTGTGCGATGTCGTTCGAGACGTACACGTTGACGCCCTGGATGTCGGCCGACTCGGCGTCGTCCGCGATGGCGGTCTTCGTGTCCGCGGGGACCTCGTAGGTCGACGTCGTGAACTGCACGGTGCCGATCGCGGCGCTGCCGTTGTCCGACACGAAGCGGATGTCCTTCGACAGGTCGAGCAGGTCCGAGCCCTGTTCGAGCTCCTGCTCGTTGTCGTCGAGCTTCTGCTTGTTCGTGTCGATCGTCTTCTGGGCGTCGGCGATCTGCTGCTCACCGGCGTCGATCTGGGCCTGCTGGGCGTCGATCTGCGCCTGCGCCTGCTGGAGCTGGGCGGCCGCTGCCTGCGCCTGTGCGGCGGGGACGGCTGCGCCACCGGCCGCCTGTGCCTGGGCCTTCTGCGCGTCGAGCTGCGCCTGGGCGTCCTCGATCTTCTGCTTGCCGGACTCGAGCTGCGCCTTCTGGGCGTCGAGCTGGTCCTGGCCGGTCTCGATCTTCGCGCGACCGGACTCGATCTGGTCACGGCCGTCGACGATCTTCTGCCGCTGGTCGTCGAGCTGCTGCTGGGTGTCGAAGCCGCTCGTCGTGCCCTTGACGCCGTCGAGCTTCTCGAGGCTGGTCAGGAAGTCGTCGATCTCGGACTGCTGCGACGACGAGAACGCCTTGCCGTCCTTCGTCTCGAAGACGATCGTGCCGTTGCCGCCGTTCGCCGACGGGAACTTGTCGGCGAGCTGGTCCTGCACCTGACTGGTCTTGGTGTTCGGGATCGTGATCGACGACGAGATCGTCCCGGCGAAGAGCGTGTACGTGACGCCCGCGACGGCCATGATCACGACCCAGGTGATGATCACGAGCCAGTGGCGTCGTGCGGAGAACCGTCCGAGACGGTAGAGGAGACCGGCCATGCGGTTGCCTGCGGTCCTTTCGTGTCAGGTGCTGGTGGTGCGGGGTGCGCCGGTGGACCCCTGGGGGATGAGGAGGTGGAGCGGTGTCAGTCGTCGGCCATGTAGCCGCTGCGGACGCTGTGCACGAGTCGTGCGAGCAGGTCGTCCCAGGCGTCGAGCGCCGGCTGGTCGAGCTCGGGGCCGGACGTCGCCAGCCAGTGCTCCGCGATGACGACGATGCCGCTCATGAGCGACTCGACGAGCAGCGCGGCGTCCAGGGGGTCGGCGGCCGGGTAGCGCCGGGCGACCTCGTGCCGGAGTCGTTCGGTCACCCGCGAGAACGCCGTCTGGGTCAGGACCGCGGCCTTCGGGTCGTCCTTGCCGGGGTCGCCGAGGATTCGGTACATGCTGGCGATCGCCGGAGCCAGGTCGGCACCGCGGGCGGCGGACTCGAGCTCGTCGAACATCGACGCCCGGCTGCCGTCGCCCACCGGGGTCCGCGCCATGTCGGCGAGGAACCGGTCGATGATGACGGACAGCTCCTGCTCGCACACGGCCAGCAGGACCTCGTCGAGCGAGGCGAAGTGGTTGAACACGGTGCGCCGGGCGATGTCTGCCCGGGCAGCGAGGTCGTCCACGCTGAAGTCGCGGCCGCCGCGCTCGTCGATCAGGTCGCGAGCGGCCTGCAGGATCGCCGCACGGTGCTTCGCCTTGAGGGCAGCACGGCGGTCGGTCGCGATGGTCACGAGATCGAACACTAGGTGCATCGATGCACTCGGTGCAACGAGGTTGAGTGCATCCCCAGGTTCGTCCCCCGGTGCAGAACGTCTGTGCTGCACCGCTGTTCAGTCGGAGGTGTCGGGTGCCAGACTGGCCGGACGAACCGCTGCCGTACGAAGGAGTACCGATGCCCGTCCGCCTGTCCCCGGAGACCCTCGACGAGATCGCCGCGAGCGGTGTCGCCGTGCCCACCTACGACCGCGACGGCATCACCGCCGGCATCGTCCACTTCGGCGTCGGCGGGTTCCACCGCGCGCACCAGGCGATGGTGATCGACCGGCTCCTGCAGCGAGGCGAGGCCCGCGAGTACGGCATCTGCGGCGTCGGCGTGCTCGAGCAGGACCGTCGGATGGCGACCGCGATGGCCGAGCAGGGCGGCCTGTACACGCTCGTCCTCAAGCACCCGGACGGCACCCGTGAGTCACGCGTCGTCGGCAGCATCGTCGAGTACCTGCTCGCCGTCGACGACCCGGACGCGGTCGTCGAGAAGATGGCGCACCCGGACACCAGGATCGTCAGCCTGACCATCACCGAGGGCGGCTACAACTTCGACCACGTCACCGGCGAGTTCGTCGCCGACGAGCCCGGCGTCGCGGCCGACCTGCGCGGCGACGGCCCGCCCCGCACGGTGTTCGGCCTGGTGGTCGAGGCACTGCGCCGCCGACGGGACCGCGGCCTCGACCCGTTCACCGTGATGTCCTGCGACAACATCCAGGGCAACGGGCACGTCGCACGGTCGATGTTCACCGCCTACGCCCGGTTGCAGGACCCGGCCTTCGCGGACTGGATGGACGAGCACGTGGCGTTCCCGAACTCGATGGTCGACCGCATCACCCCGGTGACCGCCGACGAGGACCGCGCCTGGGTCCGCGACGAGCTCGGCGTCGACGACGCCTGGCCCGTCGTCGCCGAACCGTTCTTCCAGTGGGTGCTCGAGGACGACCACCCCGTCGGCCGGCCGCCCTACGAGGACGCCGACGTCCAGCTCGTCGACGACGTCGAGCCGTACGAACTCATGAAGCTCCGACTCCTCAACGCCAGCCACCAGGGGCTCTGCTACTTCGGCTACCTGTCCGGGTACCGCTACGCGCACGAGGCCACGCTGGACCCGGCGATCGCGACCTTCCTGCGCCGCTACATGGACGACGAGAGCACGCCGACGCTGCACCCGGTGCCCGGCATCGACCTGGAGGACTACAAGTCGACCCTGATCGAGCGCTTCCAGAACCCCGAGGTGCGCGACACCCTCGCCCGGCTCTGCGCCGAGTCGAGCGACCGGATCCCGAAGTGGCTGCTCCCCGTCGTGCGCGAGAACCTGGCGGCCGGTCGGCCCGTCACGCTGTCCGCCGGCATCGTCGCGTCGTGGGCCCGTTACGACGAGGGCACCGACGAGTCCGGTGAACCCATCGAGATCGTCGACCGGCTCGCCGAGCCCCTGCACCGCATCGCCCTGACCCAGCGCGACGACCGCCTCGCCTTCATCGCGAACCGCCAGGTCTTCGGCGACCTGGTCGACGACGAACGGTTCGTCGCCGCGTACCGCGACGCCCTGGACGGGCTCATCGCGGACGGCGCGCACGCCACCGTGGAGCGCCTGTCACGGTCCTGAGACGCGACCGACGAACGGACGGGAGGCCCGTGGCGGCGCCGCCACGGGCCTCCCGTCCGCCTGCTGCCCACGAGACGGGCGCGGGACGGCGGTTCGTGTCCGCGCGATGACGGTTCCGGTTCACGAACCCCGAGGATCGTGAACCAGAACCGTCAGCCGCTCACAGCGCGACGTCGTCCCACGGCACCGGGGTGCTCTCGCCCGTCTCCCAGTCGCGGCGCAGCACGCCGTAACCGACCGACCCGACGGCCGGGCCGCCGTCGACGGGCCACGCCTCGCGGTAGTGGGCCTCCTGCACCCACCCGGCACGGACGAAGACCCGGCGCATGGCGGTGTTGTCCTCGCGGGTCTGGCCCTCGAAGCGCGTGATCGCGGGCATCGTCGTGAACACGTGGTCGGTCACCGCGCGCAGGGCGGGAACCCCGAGGCCGCGGCCCCGGAAGCGACCGGCCAGGCGCAGGTCGAACAGGGGGACGGGGTCGGCCAGGTCCTCGAGGCGGACCAGTCCGATCCGCCCGAGGTCGTCGTGGTCGAGCCAGGAGGTGTCGTGGTCGTCGTCGCGGTAGGCGCCGGAGTCGACGGCGCTCGCGGCGTCGGCCGCGCTGATGCGGCGTCGGACGTGGAACGGGAACTCCTCGGACGTCAGGAACGCGAGCAACTCCTGGCGGTCGGTGCCGGTGGGGTCCAGGCGGGTGAGGCGGACGGCGGGAGCTGGCATGCCGCTCAGGGTAGTTGCACGGTCGTCGGGCAGGCTCGGGGCGTGCGAGGTGGGACGACGACGACGGCTGCGGCCCTGACGGCGCTGGTGCTGGCCGGGCTCGTGGGGTGTTCCGGTGCGCCGGGTGGTGCGACGACCGGGCCGGCGTCGTCCGCGTCCGCGTCAGCTTCGGCTTCTGCGTCGGCAGCGGCGACGGCGACCGACCCGGCGACCGACCCCGCCACCGCGCGGGCCTTCGCGGCGCTGGAGCGGCGGGACGACGTACGGCTCGGGGTCGTCGCCGTCGACACCGGGGACGGTCGGACGATCGTGCACCGTGCGGGGGAGCGGTTCGCGTTCGCGTCGACGATCAAGGTGTTCATCGCGGCCGCGGTCCTCGACGCCTCGTCCGACGCCGACCTGGCGACCGTCGTGCACTACGACCGAGGCGACCTGCTCGAGTACGCGCCCGTGACGCGCGAGCACGTCGACACCGGGATGACGGTGCGCGAGCTCGTCGACGCGGCGCTCCGCTCCAGCGACAACACCGCGGCGAACCTGCTGGTGGAACGGCTCGGCGGGCCGCACGCGGTCGAGCGGTGGCTGCGCGGCATCGGGGACCGGACGACGAGCGTCGACCGGGTCGAACCCGACCTGAACCAGGCGATCCCGGGTGACCGACGGGACACGACGACGCCGGAGCGGTTCGCTGCGGACCTCCGGACCGTGCTGCTCGGAGACGCCCTCGACGCTGCCGACCGTCGGGTGCTGCGCGAGGCGATGCTCGGCAACACGACCGGGGACGCGACGATCCGTGCCGGGGTGGACCCGTCGTGGCGGGTGGCCGACAAGACCGGCACGGCGTCCTACGGGGTCCGGAACGACATCGCGGTCGTGACGCCGCCGGGGCGCGACCCCGTCGTGCTCGTGGTGATGACGAGCCGGGCCGATCCCGGTGCGGAGCCGTCGGACGCGCTCGTCGCCGCGGCGACCCGCACCGCGGTTGCCGGGCTGTCCGACTGAGTCGCCAGCGTCGCGGGACTGTCGTCGCGGGACTAGCGGAGGGTGGTCGCCCAGCGCCCGATGGCGTCGTACGCCCGTTCCCGCACCCCCGGCGCGGACAGCACGACGTCGTGCAGGGCGCCTTCGAGTCGGCGGACCGTGACCTCCTCGCCGAGGGAGAGCGAGCGGTGCGCCACCGTGTCGACGTTCAGGGCGACGTCGGCCCGCGCCATGCCCGGGTCCCACCGCGGCTGGAGCATGCTCTTGTCGCTCAGCATCACCAGGATCGGGACCGCGATCCCGAGGCCCTTCTCGACCTGTGCCTGGCCGTCGAACACCGCGGCGAGCCACCCGGGGTGCAGGGGGAAGCCGCGCTCCGGCCGCCACTTCTGCTCGTAGGTCCACGACCCCTCGCCCTCGGCCGAGACGGTGCGGGTGTAGAAGCCGGGGTCGACGGCGGGCATCGGCGCGAGGGGGTTCCGACGGGCACCGAGCTTGATGACCGGTGCGACGATGGCCCGGCCGACCGCGGTGGCCTGGAACTCGAGCCACGGGCTGTTCAGCACGAGGCCGTGCACGAGCTCCGGGTGCCGGGCGACCCAGAGTGACAGGGTCAGGCCGCCGGTGGAGTGGCCCATCGGGACGAGTCGGCGGCGGTCCGAGCCGGGGTGCTCGGCCGAGATCGCGTCGAGCGCCGCGGCGATGTCCTCGTCGTACACGGCCAGGTCGTCGACCATGCCCGGGGTCTGGTACGGGCGCAGGCTCCGACCGTACTTCCGCAGGTCCAGCGCGTGGAACCGGGCGCCGAGCCGTTCGAGGCGTTCGGCGAGCTCCACCTGGAAGAAGTAGTCCGACCAGCCGTGCACGTAGAGCACGTCGACCCCGTGCAGGGGGCCGCGACCGTGCAGCAGCAGGTCCGTCGGGGTGTGCCGGCGGCGGACCAGGGTGGCGACGACGGGTCCCTCGGAGTCGGTGCCGAGCGGCAGTTCGAGCCGCTCGTACGGTGCTCCGAGCACGTCCTCGTGCCACCCCTGGTCCGTCATGCGCCGAGCGTATCCGGCGCTGCTGCGGGTGGTTCTGGTGCGGGGGTGTGCGGCCGTCACCCGACCAGGACCACGACCTTGCCGCTGATCCGTCCCGCGGCCGCCTCGGCGTGCAGGGACGGCAGTTCGGTCAGCGGGATGCGCCGGGTGACCTCGACCGTGAGCGCCCCGGCGTCGACCAGGGACACCAGCTCCGCCAGGCGTTCGCGGTTGCGCAGGACGAACACCGTCGCCGCCCGGACCCCGCGGGACTCGTCGTCCGGCGTGGCCATGAACGCCGTGGTGCTGACGACCGCGCCGCCGTCACGCACGACGTCGACGAGTGCCGCGAAGTCCTGCGGGTCGATCGGGGCGAGGTTGAGCAGCACGTCGACCGGCTCCGTCACGGCGGCACGGACGTCGGTCGTGGTGTGGTCGATGACCTCGTGGGCGCCGGCTGCCCGGACGGCCTCGATGCTGCGCGGGCTCGCCGTCGCGATCACGTGGACCCCGGCGCGGACGGCGAGCTGGATCGCGTACTTGCCCACCACGCCGCCGGCTCCCACGACCAGCAGGCGTTGGCCTGCCTCGAGCCGCCCGTCGTCGAACAGTGCCTGCCACGCGGTGAGCGCCACGGAGGGCAGCGCCGCCGCGTCGGCCAGCGGGATGCTCGTCGGTGCGGCGACCACCGCGTCCGCCGGGGCGATGACGTACTCGGCCGCCCCGCCGTCGAGCTCCATCGGCAGGAACGCGACGACTGCGTCCCCGATCGCGATCCCCTCGACGCCGTCGCCGAGTGCGTCGACGGTGCCGGACACGTCGTAGCCGGGAACGTGCGGCAGCTGGACCGGGATCGGCAGGAACCCGCCCCGCATCCCGTTGTCCGCCGCGTTGAACGCCGAGGCGGCGACGCGGAGTCGCACCTGCCCGGCACCCGGGGTGGGCTGCGCGACGTCCTCGGTGCGGAGCACCTCGGGACCGCCGACCTCGTGGAACCGTACTGCCTGCATGATCGTGCCCTTCGTCGGTGTTGCTCGTGTGCTTCGAGTTCGAAGCAACTGACGATGACGTTAGCACTGCTTCGAACTCGAAGCAACGGGTAGGATGGATCTCGTGACCGATGCGCCGAACTCCCTGACCCCGACGCAGCTCGGGGCGTACTTCGCCTTCACCGAGGTGAGCAGCCTGCTGCGCCACGCGGTCGAGCGGCAGCTGCGCGACGTCGGCGGCCTGAGCTACGTGCAGTTCCAGCTGCTCGCCCGGCTCGGTGACGCTCCGGGCGGGCAGCAGCGCATGACCGACCTCGCCGACGGGGTCGTCTACAGCCGCAGCGGGTTGACGTACCAGGCGCAACTGCTCGAGCAGCGCGGGCTGGTCACCCGCGGGCCCTCGCCGGACGACGAACGCAGCACGGTCGTGACGATCACCCGGGCCGGTCGTGACGTCCTCACCGCGGTCTTCCCCGGACACATCGAGGCGCTGCACACCCTGCTGTTCGCGTCGATGTCGGACGCGGACGTCGACGACCTCGCGCGGATCCTCGGGGGAGCGGCGGAGCACCTGCGCGCGAACCCGCCACGCTCCGCGGGCGCGCGGCGGCGCGGCTGACCGACGGTCGCGCCGGCGGGTGTGCGCGGCCTAGCTGCGGGGCGCCCGCACCAGGAACAGCGTGATGGCGCCGAGGACGACCGCGGCGACGATGAGCGCCCAGGCGAGCACGATGACCGGTCCGTCCCAGGGGGTGAAGAGCAGTCCGACCCCGATCACCAGGGCCACGGCGGCGCCGATGAGGGCGAGGCGGTGCGGTCGTACCGGAGCGGTGCGTGTCACGGTTCCCACGGTACGCGCGCCGGCCTGGCAGCGCGGCGTCGAGCGGGTACGCCGGTCACACCGTCGTGCGCATCACCCACCGCCACTTGGCGATGCGGCGGTCGCGCACGAACCCGAACTGCGTGAACAGTTCTTCCGGCCCGGTGTGCAGGTAGGCACCGCGCTGCGGCTTCCGCTCGACCGTCTGCTCCGGGTAGGCCTCGACCGTCCCGCCGCCGGCCCGCCGGATCTGGTCGAGTGCGGTCGTGACCGCAGCGCGTGCGACCCCCTGACCGCGGTGTCGGGACTCGACGAACACGCAGCCGATCCGCCAGTCCGGCGGCGTCGAGGCGTCGCGGGCGTACGCGCCGGGGTTCAGGATCGTCGGCAGCTCGATCGGCCGGCCGAACTGGCACCACCCGACCGCCGTGCCGTCGGCGTAGACGAGCACCTGGTGGTTCGTGCCGTTCCGCACGTGGCGGTGCTTCGCCTCCTGGTGGGACACCGTCGGGTCGGGCGTCCCGCGTGGGCCGTCCGGGTGGAAACCGATGCACCAGCACCCGCCCCACACACCGTTGCTGCGGGTCACGAGCGCGGCGAAGTCGGGCCACGTCTCCTCGGTGAGCATCGCCGTCGAGTACTCCATGGGCCGATGATCCTCCGGTCCTGGCGATCCCGCCACCACCGCGACCGTGGTGCTCCGAACGGCGCGCGACCGGTGGTCAGGCCGCGCGGCAGCGGGGAGCGGATCGCACCGGCACTTTCCCAGCGGACACGACGGTGTTCCGCGGGGAAGTCACGGCGACCGCCCGAGCAGGACTGCGAGCCTCTCCGGACCGCGCCGATGACGGTGCGACCGAGGGGGAACGGACGACATGACGATGCGACGTGCAGGGGGAGCCGCGCTGGGCTTCGTGGGTGGCAGTGTGCTCGCCGGGTTGCTGGTGAGCGTCGGGGTGACGCCGGTGATCGCGGTCGCCGGCGTCGGCACGACCTCGGCGATCGGGGTGTTCGAGTCGCTGCCGGAGGACATCGAGATCGGGCAGCTGCCGCAGCGGAACCAGATCTGGGCGTACCGCGGTGGCGAGCCGGTGCACCTGGCGAACGTGTGGGACCAGGACCGGCAGGAGCTCACGCTCGAGCAGATCAGCGACCACCTGGAGCACGCAGCGGTGGACGGCGAGGACAAGCGGTTCCACGAGACCGGCGGTGTCGACGCGACGTCCGTCGTCCGGTCACTCGTGAGCGTCGCCACGTCCGGGACCGAGGGCGGGTCGGGTGGCTCGACCCTGACGATGCAGCTCGTGCGGAACATCAAGATCCAGCAGGCGAGCGAACTGCCCACCGCTGAGGAGCGCGAGGCCGCGTACGAGGACGCGACCCGGCGGACACCGCAGCGCAAGCTCGCCGAGATGAAGCTCGCGATCAGCCTGGCGAAGCAGTACACGAAGCAGCAGATCCTGGCCGCCTACCTGAACATCGCCTACTTCGGCGACCAGACCTACGGGGTGCAGTCGGCGGCGCAGCACTACTACGGCAAGTCGGCGACCGACCTGACCCCGGCCGAGGCAGCGTCCCTCATCGCGATCGTGCAGTGGCCGGAGCGACGGGACCTGTCGACGCCGGACCACCACCGCGACAACGCCGCGCGGCGGAACGTGATCCTGCGGTCGATGCACGAGCAGGGGCACCTGTCGACCGAGGATTACCGCACGGCTCGGCTGTCCCGCGTCGCCGACTCCGTCCACCTGACGGCCCCGCAGCAGGGGTGCGAGGCGGTCGAGGTGGGCGCGGAGTTCTTCTGCGACCACGCGGAGACCATCGCCCAGCGGCTCCCGCAGCTCGGCGCGACGAAGCAGCAGCGGGCGGACGCCTGGCGCACCGGCGGGTACCGGATCCAGACCACGCTCGACCTCGACCTGAACGCGGAACAGAAGCGGCTGCTCGACCGGTACGACCCGAAGACCGAGACGCGGCTGGCGCTGGGGGCCACGTTCAACACGGTCGAGGCCGGGACGGGCCGTGTGCTGACGATGGCACAGAACACCGACCACGACCGGTCGTCCGACGCGCCCCGCACCGCGACCTCGCTGAACTACGCCACCGACCAGGCGGACGGCAGCTCGACGGGGTTCCAGACCGGGTCGACCTACAAGATGTTCACCCTGCTGGCGTGGATCGAGGCCGGCCGCAGCCCGGACACCGTCGTCAACGGCACACCGCACCCGCACAGCGAGTGGACCGCCTGCGGTGGACCCGCCTCGGCGTTCTGGCAGCCGAAGAACGACTCACCCGGGCAGCGTGGTCCGTACTCGGTCCGGTCCGCGACGGCGCAGTCCGTGAACGCGGCGTACCAGTCGATGGCCGAACAGCTCGACCTGTGCGACATCCGCGACGTGGCCGAGCGGCTGGGGGTGCACCTGGCGACCGGTGGCGAGCTGCCCTGGAACCCGGGGTCCCTGCTCGGCACCGAGAGCATCGCCCCGCTCACGATGGCGTCGGCCTACGCCGGCATCGCGAACGGCGGGCGGTTCTGCGCGCCCGTGGTGATCGACCAGGTCATCGCCCCCGACGGCGAGGAACTCGGCGGACAACCCCGCACGTGCACGCAGGCGGTGTCGCCGCAGACCGCGGCCACCGCGTTCGACGTCATGCAGGGCGCGTTCCGCGGCGGCACGGCGAGCGGTGGGCAGACCCCCGACGGCGCGACCCTGTTCGGCAAGACCGGCACCACGGACGCGGCCGACCAGGTGTGGCTGGTGGGCGGGACCTCGCGTGCCGTCACCGCCTACTGGCAGGGCAACACGGACGGCGCGAAGCACAACCTGCGGTCGTTCTCCAACGGTCAGGGCGGCACCTACGCGGGGTCGCGCGCGGCCGTCTGGCGCGACGCGCAGACCGCGGTGAACGCGGCGCTGCCGGTCGGCTGACGGCCCGGAACGCAACCACCAACGGCCTGGAGGCGCGGTGCCAGCTGGCACCGCGCCTCCAGGCCGGTTCTCGGTTGCGTCCTACGACAGCTTCTTGCTGTCCTCGAGCCAGCCCGCGAGCTTGGTCATGTAGTCGGCCTGCGACGCGTAATCGAGGGCCGGGAACGTCCAGCTGTGGACCTGGCCCGCCTCGAGCGCGGCGTTGTCGGCGAAGGTCGGCTGCTTCTCGAGGTCGGCGACCTGGTAGCCCTGCTGCGACAGCAGCAGCACGTCACCGGTGATCTGGCCGGCGTTCTCCCACGAGTAGATGCCCCAGTAGAAGCCCTCGGGCTTCGGGTTGACGAAGTCGACCCCGTACGACGCGTACATCTGCAGCGACGGCTCGTCGGTCGGGCGGGTGACGTACGCGCCGTCACCGTCGGCGTACATCGAGACGACCGACAGGTCCTTCTCCTTCGAGACCTTCTCGAGCTCGTCGGCCGCGGTGTCGAAGCGCTCCTCGGCGGCGTCGACCGTCGACTCCTTCGCACCGAGGGACTCGGACAGTTCGGCGATCTTCTCGATGACGTCCTCGCCCTTGCCGCCCCACTTCACCTGGACGACCGGCGCGATGGCCTCGATCTGCTTCTCCTGCGCCTTGTCCTTGAAGCCGTAGCCGGGCTGCTTCGTGTCGAGCGTGCCCTTGGCGTCGGTCGGGTAGACCGAGGTGACGACGAGGTCGGGCTTGAGCGCGGCGAGCTGCTCGAGGTCGATGTCGCCGTAGGCGGTGCCGAGCTGCGTGATGCCGTCGGTGTCGAGACCCTTGAACCGGGCGTCCTTCGCCATCGTCAGCTGCCCGAAGGTGCCGACGGGCTTCAGGCCGTACTCGATGAACGACAGGGCGATGTCGTTCAGCACGACGACGCGCTTCGGCGTGTGGTCGACCTTCACGGTGGCGCCCGTGGCGTCCTCGTACGACCATGCCTTCGACGCGGCGGTGCCGCCGTCGGAGTCGGAGTCGTTCGAGTTGCCGGTGCTCGAGCAGCCGGTCAGGAGGAGTGCCGAGACGGTCACGGAGGTCAGGAGGGCGGCGCGCAGGTGGCCACGTCGGGAGGTCTTCACGTTAGGAGAGGCTAACCTAAGTTCGCGGTACTCGCCAGCACGTCTTCGGTTTTCGTCGGGACCGTGTGCTCCGTCCGGGCGCCCGGGGCCGTGTGCTCCGTCGGGGCGCTCGGGACGGGGTGCTCGCTCGGGGCACTCGGGACGGGATCGTGCTCGTCCGCCTCGGGCACGATCATCGGTGCACCGGTCACCGGGTCGGGGAACACCCGGGCGTGCAGGCCGAACGCCTGCTCGAGCAGTGCCGGGGTGAGGACGTCGTGGGGGGTGCCGTCGGCCACGACCCCGCCGTCGTGCAGCACCACGAGCCGGTCGGAGTACCGCGCCGCGAGCGACAGGTCGTGCAGCACCATGACGATCGTCGACCCCTGCTCGCGGTTCAGCCGCCGGACGAGCCGCAGGACCTCGAGCTGGTGCGCGAGGTCGAGGTAGGTCGTCGGCTCGTCGAGCAGGAGCGTCTGTGCCTGCTGCGCGACGACCATGGCGATCCAGGCGCGCTGGCGCTGCCCGCCGGACAGGCTCGTGACGTCGCGGTGGGCGACCTCGGTCAGGCCGGTGGCGGCGATGGCCTCTTCGGCGACGGCGGCGTCCTCGGCGGTCCACGGCTTCGCCCACGACTGGTGCGGGTTCCGGCCGCGCATCACCAGGTCGAGCACGCTGGTGCCCGCGGGGGCGACGGGGGACTGCGGCAGGATCGCGAGCTTGCGGGCGACCTGGCGGTTCGGCTCCCTGCGGATCGGGGTGCCGTCGAGCAGGACCTCGCCGGCCTGCGGCTTGAGCACGCGGCCGAACGCCTTGAGCAGGGTCGACTTGCCGCAGCCGTTCGCGCCGAGGAACGTCGTGACGGTGCCGCGTTCGATGCGCAGGTCCAGGTCGCGCAGCACGGGGTGCCGGTCGTAGCCGACGGACAGGCCCGTGGCTTCGAGGACGGGGGTGTCGTGCTGGTGCTGGTGTGGTGCTGTCATCGGGACATCTCCTTGCGGTGACGGACGAGGAGCCAGATCAGGTACGGCGCCCCGATCACGGTGGTGATGATGCCGACCGGCACCTGCCACGGGAACGCGGAACGGGACAGCAGGTCGGCGGCGAGCACGAGCACGGCGCCGAGGGCACCGGCGAGCAGCAGCGGCGGCCGGTTCGTGCCGGCGAGCCGGAGCCCGACCTGCGGGACGACGAACGCGACGAAGCCGACCGGTCCCGCGGCTGCCACGGCGGCGGCGGTCAGCACGACCGCGAGCGCGATGACGAGCAGCCGGTGCCGCTGGACGCCGAGTCCGACGCCCGTCGCGACCTCGTCGCCGAGCTGCCCGATGCCGAGGGCCGCACTCGTCGCGAGCGCGATCGGCACCGCGACGACCGCCACCACGAGCAGCGGCCAGACGCTCTCCCACGAGGTGCTCGACAGGCTGCCGACGAGCCACTGCGACGCCGCGGTGGCGACGGTGATCTTCGCGCGGACGAGCAGGTAGCTCGTCACCGCGTCGAGGGTCGCGCTCACGCCGATGCCGACCAGCACGAGCCGGTAGCTCTGCACGCCGCCGCGCCAGCCCAGGCCGTACACCAGGACCGCCGCGACCAGGGCGCCGATCGTCGCGGCCACCGGGATCCCGCCACCGAGCACCAGGGACGAGACCGAGTACGTCCCGCCGCCGAGCACGATGGCCGCGACCGCACCGACGCTCGCGCCCGCGGTGACACCGATGATGTCCGGGGTGCCGAGGGGGTTGCGGGTGAAGGTCTGGGTGAGCGCGCCGGCGACCCCGAGCGTCAGGCCGACGAGTGCGCCGGTGAGGACGCGGGGCAGGCGCAGGGTGGTGATGATGAAGGCGTCCGGCCCGGACTCCAGGCCGAGCAGGGACCGGATGACGACCCCGGGTGCGATCCACGTCGAGCCGACCGCCGTGCCGAGGACGATGAGCACCAGGACGGTGGCGATCGATCCGACCGTGTACCAGAACACCCGGGGGCGCCAGGCGAGGCCGACGGGGCCGATGCGGATGCCGGCGCGGCCGGGGGTGCGGGGAGCGGGGGCGGGCGTGCCCGGCGTGGTGGTCTCGGGCGTGCTGCTGGGCGCGCTGCCGGGCGTGCTGCCGGTGCTGCGCACCGCTGCCCCGCTCACAGCGACACCAGCGATCGGCGACGGGCCACGGCGACGAACACGGGGCCACCGATGACGGCGAGCACGATGCCGACCTCGACCTCGGAGAACCCGCCGATCAGGCGACCGATGACGTCGGCGAGCAGCACGAGGGCTGCGCCGACCAGACCGGAGACCGGCAGGGTCCAGCGGTGTCCGGTGCCGACGAGCGCGCGGGCGACGTGCGGCACCGTCAGGCCGACGAAGCCGATCGGGCCGGCAGCAGCGGTCGCCCCGGCGGCGAGCAGCGTGATCCCGCCCAGGCCGACGAGCCGGGCGACGAGCACGTTCTCGCCGAGCCCCTTCGCCAGCTCGGACCCGAGCCCCAGGGCGTCGAGGGCGCGGACGTTCAGCACCGCGAGCACGAGCCCGGCGGCCAGGAACGGCCACACCGCGCCGAGGATGTCGAGCTGCCGTGCCGCGAGGGACCCGACGACCCAGAGCCGGTACGCGTCGAGCGAGGCCTGGTCGGTCAGCACGACGAAGGAGGTCAGGGCGGCGAGCAGCGCCGACACCGCGGCCCCGGCGAGGGCGAGCGGCACCGGACTGGCGGTGCCGCTGCCGGCGATCGTCACCGAGAAGACGACGACGCTGGCGACCAGGGCCCCGACCAGCGCGAACCACACGGTCGCGCTCGTGCTCGTCACCCCGAACACGTAGACGCCGAGCACCACCGCGAGTCCCGCACCCGAGGAGACCCCGAACAGGCCGGGGTCGGCGAGTGGGTTTCGGGTGTGTCCCTGCATGAGCAGCCCGGCGATGCCGAGGGCCGCCCCGACCGCAGCACCGATGAGCGTGCGCGGGATGCGAGAGCCCCACACGATCGCCTCGTCGGTGCTCGACCCCGAGCGGGTGAGCCCCGCCCACACCTCTGCGACACCGATGCGGTTGCTGCCGAGCAGCATGCTCGCCACGGCGACGAGCACCAGGGCGACGACGAGGCCGATGATGACCGCGGTCCGTCGCCGCATCGCGGTCCGGTGCACACCGAGGGCGCGGGACGCGTCGCCGTCTCGGGCGCTGGACGCGACGGGTTCGGGGGCCTCCGGACCGGAAGCCAGAACGGGATTGGGGGCTGGCACGGAAGTCATCTTAGGTTAGCCTTGCCTCATGGCGAAGACCCCGCGGCTCCTGCCGACGAACCCCCGGCTCTTCCGCGCCCGTGTCCTCCGGACCCAGCGGGTGACCCCCTCGATGCAGCGCGTCACCGTCACAGGCGACGACCTGCACGAGTTCGGCTACCTCGGTTTCGACCACTGGTTCCGCCTGTTCGTCCGACGCCCCGACCAGGACGCCTTCCGGATGCCCGACCTGGACGGCAAGAAGTGGTGGCCGACGTTCCTCGGCATCCCCGAGGACATCCGCCCCCACTGCGCGAACTACACAGTCGCCGCCTACCGCCTGCTCGCCGACGGCACCGCCGAGCTCGACATCGACTTCGTCGTGCACCTGGACCACCGCGGTCAGCTCGAGGGCCGTGCCGCGATCTGGGCCTGCTCCGCCCGCCCCGGCGAAGAGCTCGCGATGCTCGACCAGGGCTGCATCTTCGACGTCCCCGCCGGCACCAGCGAGGTCATCGTCGCCGCCGAGGAGACCGGCCTGCCCGGCGTCGTCGGCATCGCCGCCTCGTTGCCGCGCGACACCGTCGGCCGCATCATCCAGGAGGTCCCGACCCCCGCGGACATCCGCGACCTCGACGCCCCCACCGGCGTGCAGGTGACGTGGATCGTCCGGCAGCCCGGCGCCGTCCCCGGCAGCGGGGCCCTCGCCGAACTGCAGCGGCACGTGCCGTCCGACGACCAGGGCTACGCGTTCGTCGTGGGGGAGTCGCGCCTCGCTACAGAGGGCCGCCGCCACCTGCACCGTGCGGGCCTGCCGAAGTCGCGCATCACGTTCTCCGGGTTCTGGAAGCACGAGACGAAGGTCTCCGTCCCCGCCTGACCCGCGCGTGCCTGCCAGGCATGCCCGTTCCCGCCAGGTACGCCCGATCCTTCCCCTTGCGCGCGCGATGCCTGGTGCTTCCGGGCGTACCACCACGGAACTTCCGACCGGGTATGCCCGATCCCGTCAGGTATGCCCGGTTCGGCCAGGTGCGCCCGGTCCTTCCCTTGGCGCCCACGATGCCTGGTGCTTTCGGGCGTACCACCACGGAACTTCCGACCAGGCACGCCCGGTTCCGCCAGGTATGCCCGCTCTGCACAGGTACGCCCGGTCTCGCCAGGTACGCCCGGTTCTTCCCCTGGCGCGCGCGATGCCTGGTGCTTTCGGGCATACCACCAAGGAACTTCTGACCAGGTACGCCCGGTTCGACCGGGTACGCCCGGTTCTGCCAGGTACGCCCGAAAGCACCAGCCGCGCCGCGCCCGTGACGCGACCAACGGACGGACGGGAGGCCCGGTGCCAGCTGGCACCGGGCCTCCCGTCCGTGGTGGGGTGGCGTCAGCCCTTGAGGCCCGAGCCCGTCACGCCCTCCACGATCTGCCGCTGGAAGATCAGGTAGAGGATGATCAGCGGCAACGCCGCGAGGATCGCACCGGCCTGGATGTCGGCGTAGCGCTGCCCGAAGCTGCCCTGGACCGTGGCGAGCCCGACCGGGATCGTCATGAGGTCCGGGTTGGACAGCACGAACAGCGGCAGCAGCAGGTTGTTCCACACCCCGACGAAGGTCAGGATCGTCACGGCCGCGATCACCGGACGCGACAGCGGCAGGATGACCGACCAGTAGACCTTCCAGATGCCGGCGCCGTCGATGCGCGCCGCCTCTTCCAGCTCCTTCGGGATGCCATCGAAGAACTGCTTGAAGATGAACACCGCGATCACGGCGGGCACCTGCGGGAAGATCACCGACCAGTAGGTGTTGAGCAGGCCGACCGCGTTGAGCTCCTGGAAGATCGGGATGATCAGCACCTGGGTGGGGATCATGATCCCGAGGATGATGAGCAGGAACGCGATGTTGCGGCCGCGGAACACCAGCCGCGACAGCGCGAACGCCGCCATCGACGCGAACAGCACGGTCAGTGCCGCCGTGACGACGCTCGTGATGGCGCTGGCGAGGTACCAGTTCCAGATGTCGCCGGCCTGGAACAGCGACGAGTACGAGTGCAGCGTCGGGTTCCAGTTCGACAGGATCGCGTTCGCGCCGAGTGCGGCGACGCCGTTGTCGGACAGCGACGTCTTCAGGGCGAACACGCTCGGGATGAGCCAGATGATCGCGAAGATCGTCAGGACGATCCCCGACGCGATCGTGAAGCCGCGACCGCTGACGCCGATCTTCGCGGCGCTCGTCGGAGCGGCGGACGAGACCCCGGTGCGGAGCTTGCGGCCGGTGGTGATGCTCTCGGTGGCGGTCATGTCAGGCCCCGATCTCTCGCTTGGCGGCAGCGCGCTCGACGAGCTGCCGGATGACCGCGATCGCCACGATCACGATGAACAAGAGGACCGACGCGGCCGATGCGGCACCGAGCCGGTTGTCGGTGAAGCCGACGCCGGTGATGAGCTGCAGCGAGACCTGGGTCGAGATGCCCGGCCCGCCGTTCGTCATCAGGTAGACCTGGTCGAAGATCTTCAGGCTCGCGATGATCTGCAGCAGGACGACCAGCGTCGTCGTGCGGCCGAGCAGGGGGAGCGTGATCGACTTGATCTGCTGCCAGTTCGACGCACCGTCGACGGCGGCTGCTTCGTACAGTTCGCGCGGGATCTCCTGCAGACCGGCCAGGTAGAGCACGAAGTTGAAGCCGAGGGTCCACCACACGGTGGCGATCGCGACACCGATCATGGCCGTGTTCGGGCTCGACAGCATGCCGGAGCCGGGCGTCATGCCGATCGCCGACTGCAGGCTCGCCCACAGACCGGTGCTCGGCGTGAAGATGAACACCCAGATCAGCGAGATCGTCGCCGACGGCAGGATGAACGGCAGGAAGAACGCCAGACGGAAGAACCACTGCCCGCGGTTCATCCGGTTCGTCAGCACGGCGAACACGAACGCCAGGATGACGAGCGGCGGGGTCGTGTACAGCGTGAACTGCAGCGTGTGCCAGAGCGAGGACCAGAAGTCGCTGCGCCCGAGCATCTCGGCGTAGTTCGCGAACCCGGCGAAGCTGCCGAGCCCGGTGCGGACGGTCGAGGTGTTGAAGAAGCTCGTGACGATCATCCAGACCGTCGGGCCGAGCAGGAAGGCCACGTAGAACAGGCCGAACGGGGCGAGGAACAGCCAGCCGCTGCGGCCCTGGCCGCGGTTCACGCTGGAGCCGTAGGAGCGGTTCCGGCGGAGACGCGGCGCGGTGGCCGCGTCGGTCGGCCGGTCGAGGACAGGTGCTGTGGTCACGTCATCGTGCCTTTCGCGCGGTGTTCACGGCGATCGCGGGGGTCGTCTGCCCGGCGTGGTCCGCCCGGGTGGTTGCGTGCCGGGTCACAGGGGGCTCGGGGTGTTGAGGTACGTCGCGAGCTGCGACTTGATGGCGCTGAGGGCCTGCGCGGGGGACGAGCTGCCCTGCTGCACGAGGGCGAGCTGGGCGCCCACCGTGCCCTCGAACGTCGAACCCGAACCGCCGTACCAGGCGGCATCGTCGAACACGGCGGTCTCGGCTGCGGCCGCGTAGTTCGACTGGGGCGTGAGCTTCTTGTACGCCGCGCTGTCGAACGTCGGGATGTAGGCCGGCACGTGCCCGCCCTCGGCCCACGTCAGGCTCTGCTCGAGCATCTGCTTGATGAAGAGCATGTGCTGCTTGCGCTGCTCCGGCGTGCGGGCCTTCTTCGGCAGGACGAACGTGTGCGAGTCCGCCTGCGTCGCCGGCTTGTCGTAGAGCTGGGGGATCGGCGCCATGCCGAAGTTCAGGCCCTTGATCGACTGCGCGGTGCTGATCTCCCACTCGCCCTGCATGAAGAAGCCGGCCTTGCCGTCGAACATGAGCGACTGCGCGGTGGCGTAGTCGAGCGCCTTGTTCAGCCAGCCCTCCTTCACCCACTTCTGGGTGCGGCTCGTGACCTCGTTGTAGGCGTCCTCGTTGACGGTGAGCTTCGACCCGCCGTCGCTGATGAACGGGGTGGCGTCCTTCAGCTGGTTGTACATGGTCCAGAAGAAGCGCCACGGGGTGGCCGTCTCCGGCACCACGTTCGCGACGTTGAGCGCCGTGCCGCCGGTGACCTTGGCGACCGCGGCGAGGGCCTTCTCGAAGTTGTCCATGCCGTTGAGGTCGACGAGGTTGCCGTCGCCGTCGATCAGGCCGGCCTTCTTGCAGACGTCGACGTTGTAGAAGAGGACGAAGGGGTGGGTGTCGAGCGGGACCGCGATGTTGTTGCCGTCGGTCTTCTGCGCCGCCCAGGCCTTCTGGTTGAAGTCGGCGGCGCTCAGGCCGACGCTCGCCAGGTCGTCGGACGTGATCGGGTCGAGCAGGTCACCGTCCCAGAGCGGCTTCGCGCGGGTCAGGTGCGCGACCGCGACGTCCGGCGGCTTGTTCCCGACGGTCGCCAGTGTCAGCTTCGAGTAGTACGGGTTGCCCCACGCGAACGTGGTGCCCTGCAGCGCGCTCGAGCCGCCGTGCTGCTTCGCGTAGCCGTCCTCCATGGCCTGCATGCGGACGCCGTCGCCGCCGCCGAAGAGGTTCCAGAAGACGAGGGTCTCGGGGTTGAGTGCGCTACCGGCGAGGCCGGCGGCGAGGGGGCTCGAGCAGGCGGCGAGCGGCAGGACCGTCGCGGCCGCTGCGCCGGCGGCGAGGAAGCCCCGGCGCGAGAGGCGCGACGCGGGTGTTGCGGGTGGGATCGGCATGGCATCACTCCATCGGGATGGGCCGGGCTCGGGAACAGGGTCGGTGCTCCCGCCGGAGCATCGCTGCTCCGGACCCGGAGCACTGCTGCTCCGGACACGGAACGACCTTCCGGTGCTCCGTGAGCGCTCACATTAGCGCTCGCTCCCGGCATCCGCCACCCCTTTCGCGACGGCGTGGAACCCGGTAGCGTTTCCGTCAGGTGAGCGCTCACTTTCGTGACGGCCCGCTTCGGTTCCCGTCCGTGGCCCCACCCGCTCCCCGCACGAACCGCACTGCCACGATCGAAGGAGATCCATGCCCCGCACACACCTCGTCCTCGACGCCGCGTTCACCGTGGGGCCGGTGCGACGTCGCCTGTTCGGCGGGTTCGTCGAGCACCTCGGCCGCCACGTCTACGACGGCATCCACGAGCCCACCCACGAGACCGCCGACGAGCACGGCTTCCGCAAGGACGTCGTCGAACTCGTCAAGGAACTCGGCGTCTCCGCCATCCGCTACCCCGGTGGCAACTTCGTCTCCGGGTACAAGTGGGAGGACGGCGTCGGCCCCGTCGAGCAGCGCCCCCGCCGCCTCGACCTGGCCTGGCACTCGACCGAGACCAACGAGGTCGGCCTGCACGAGTTCCAGCACTGGCTCGACCAGGTCGGCTCGGAGCTCATGCTCGCCGTGAACCTCGGCACCCGCGGCACGCAGGAGGCCATCGAGCTCCTCGAGTACGCGAACATCGACGCCGGGACCGCACTGTCCGAATACCGTCGTTCGAACGGTCGCCAGGAACCCTTCGCCATCAAGATGTGGTGCCTCGGCAACGAGATGGACGGCCCGTGGCAGCTCGGCCACAAGAACGCCGACGACTACGGCAAGCTCGCCGCCATGACCGCCAAGGCCATGCGGCAGATCCAGCCCGACCTCGAGCTCGTCGCCTGCGGTTCCTCCGGGGCGTCGATGCCGACGTTCGGCGAGTGGGAGCGCACCGTCCTCGAGCACACCTACGACGACGTCGACTACATCTCCGCGCACGCCTACTACGAGGAGGACGACGACCTGCCGTCGTTCCTCGCCTCGGGCGCCAACATGGACCACTTCATCAAGACGGTCACCACGGCCGCCGACCACGTCCAGGCGCAGAAGAAGTCCGACAAGCGCATCGACATCTCGTTCGACGAGTGGAACGTCTGGTCGATCAAGAAGTGGGAAGCGAAGGCCAAGACCTTCACGCTCGACGAGTGGCCCGTCGCCCCGCGACTGCTCGAGGACGTCTACACCGTCGCCGATGCCGTCGTCGTGGGTGGCCTGCTCATCTCGCTGCTCCGCCACGCCGACCGCGTCGCCTCGGCCTCGCTCGCCCAGCTCGTCAACGTGATCGGCCCGATCATGACCGAGCCCGGTGGCCCGGCCTGGCGCCAGACGACCTTCTTCCCGTTCTCGGTCACCTCGCGCCTGGCGCAGGGCACCTCGCTGCAGGTCAAGGCCTCTGGTGACACGGTCGACGGCGGCAAGCACGGCGAGGTCCCGGTCGTGGACTCCGCCGCCACCGTGTCCGAGGACGGCAAGGCCGCGGTCTTCCTGATCAACCGCCACCCGTCCGAGCCGACCACGGTGACGATCGACCTGGCCGGCATCGGTGCGACGGGTGACGTCCACGCCGAAGGTGTCTGGGACGACGACCTGCACGCCGTGAACGACCTGGAGAACACCTCGCGCGTGGGGCTCCGCACGAACGAGTCGGTCCGCCGCGAGGGCGACACCGTCACGATCGAGCTCCCGCCGGTCTCCTGGACCGCCGTCTCGATCGGCTGACAAGGCGCCTCGGCGCACGCCACGGCGGGCGTCGAGTGAGCACAGAGGACGTCGGGCGCTCGCGCCCGACGTCCTCTGCTCGTTGCGGGGGCGCGGCGGGCGGCGCGAGTTCACGTGCTGGGCGACAGTTCGCGGGGTGACGGGCGCGTGGACTGTCGCTGGCCCGTGACGTGACCCGCGCGGCGGCCGGGAGGCCCGTGGCGGCCTGGCACCGGGCCTCCCGTCCGGCATGTGGTTGCCAAAGCGACAGGTGGTCGGCAGTTAGCCGGGTCAGGTCCGCGAAACCGACAGTTCTCCACGGACGTTCGGCGCGGTTCTGTCGCTTTCGCGGAAGGGGAGGTGCCGTGGCGTCGCGGCGGCGGCCGGGAGGCGCGTGGCGGCCTGGCACCGGGCGTCCTGTCCGGCGCGGGCGCGAGTCCACGGGCTGGGCGACAGTTCACGGGGGCGTGCACGCGTGAGGTGTCGGTGAGCGCGAAACGCGCGCCGCGTCAGCGCGCCGGCGGCGGCGCCGTGCTCGCACGCTCGACGAGCCGCACCGGCACCAGGTCGGCCGCGACGCTGACCCGCTCGCCGTCGATCTGGGCGAGCAGATTCGCGACCGCGCGGCGGCCGACCTCGTCGAAGGACTGGTGCACGGTGGTGAGCGGCGGCCAGAACGAGTCGGACTCGGGGGAGTCGTCGAACCCCACCACGCTGAGCGACGACGGCACCGGGCGTCCGGACTCGTGTGCGGCGCGCAGGACCCCGAGGGCGGTCTGGTCGTTCGCGGCGAACACCGCGGTGATCTCCGGGCGTGCGGCGATCTCGAGCCCGGCCTCGTAGCCGTGCTCGGTCGTCCAGCCGCCGCGGAACACCGGGGGCACCGGTCGACCGGCGCGCGTCAGGGTGTCCTGCCACGCGGCGAGGCGACGGGCTGCCGAGTACGACGACTCCGGACCGGCGACGTGCCAGACGGTCTCGTGCCCGAGGTCGAGCAGGTGCTGCGTGGCCTGCCGGGCGCCGTCGGCCTGGTCGGTGTCGATCGCGGGGTGGTCGGTGCTGCCCGTGGAGTCGATGATGACCATGGGCACGCCGTCGGGCAGCACGACCTCGGCGGTGTCGATGATGTGCGACTCGATGATGATCACGACGCCGTCGACGGCCTGTTCGTGCAGGCGCGAGAACGCGGAACGGACGCCCGCCTCGGTGCGCGAGGCCATGGGCAGCAGGGTGATCGTGAAGTCGGCGACCCCGGCGGCGTCGGCGATCGCCTCGAGCGTGCGCATGTTGCCGAAGGACGCGAGCGTGAACATGATCACGCCGATGGTGCGGAAGCGGCCGGAGCGCAGGGCACGGGCGGCACGGTTGGGCCGGTAGCCGAGGGACTCCATCGCGCGCTGGACGCGGTCGCGGGTCTCCGGGCTGACGTTGTCGAAGCCCCGGGCGACGCGCGAGACCGTCTGCATCGACACCCCGGCGGCGTCGGCCACGGCGGCCATCGAGGGGGCGCGGCGGGTGCCGGCGGGGGACTCCATCGTCACGCTGGCGCTCCTTCCGGATCGAGGGGCCGAACGGTCGGCCTCCCCGGACGCTAGCGCATGTTGACGTTGCCATGCTATCGTCGCGTCGTTCGATGTTGACGTCAACATCGGTGACCGCCCGGACACCCTGATCCGGCCCGGGCCGAGCCGCCGACATCGACCACCCGAACGCAGCAGACGAAGGAGTCACATGAGCACGCTCGCAGCGCGCCCCGGTGAGGCAGCACCGCGCCCCACCGCCGAGCGCCCGGCCGGCCGCCGCCCCAAGCCGCGGGGACGGCTCACCGGATGGCTGTTCGTCGGCCCGTTCGTCGTCGTCCTGGTCCTGATGCTCATCGTGCCGATCGGCTACGCGCTCTGGCTCAGCCTGTTCCGCGACCAGCTCATCGGCGGCAACCAGTTCGTCTGGTTCGCCAACTACGTGCAGCTCTTCCAGGACGCCAAGTTCTGGTCCGGGTTCGGCCGGGTCGCGATCTTCCTGGTCGTCCAGGTGCCGATCATGCTCGGCCTCGCGCTCGTCGCCGCCCTCGCCCTGGACAGCGCCCGACTGTGGGGAACGAGCTTCTTCCGCATCGCGGTGTTCCTGCCCTACGCCGTCCCCGGTGTCGTCGCCGCCCTGATCTGGGGCTTCATCTACGGCAACCAGTTCGGTCTGACGGGTGCCGCGAACGACGCGCTCGGCATCGACCTGCTGCAGCCGTTCAGCCCGAGCTGGGTCCTGACGTCGATCGGCAACGTGGTCACGTGGGAGTTCCTCGGCTACAACATGCTGATCTTCTACGCCGCACTCCGCACCGTCCCCGGTGAGCTGTACGAGGCGGCCGAGCTCGACGGTGCCGGCCCGATGCGCACGGTCTTCTCGATCAAGCTCCCGGCGCTCCGCGGCCCGATGGTCATCGCCACGATCTTCTCGATCATCGGCAGCTTCCAGCTCTTCAACGAGCCGAACCTGCTCAAGACGCTCGCCCCGAACGTCATCGGCAGCGCCTTCACCCCGAACATGTACGCCTACTCGCTGTCCTTCAGCGGTCAGCAGTTCAACTACTCCGCCACGGTCGCGATCGTGATGGGCGTGATCACCGCGGTGATCGCCTACGTCGTCCAGGTCCGCGGCACCCGCGAGGAGAACCGATGAGCACCATCCAGCACCCCGCCGGGCCCGCAGCGGCCACGGTGACCGAGGCGACCACGACGCAGCGTGCGCCGCGCACCCGCTCGATCCGCGCCTCCCGGCAGCTCCGCACCGCGGAAGGCGGACGCAAGCCGAAGCGTTCCGGCCTGCTCACCGCGGTCATGGTGGTCTTCGTCGTGTACTCGTTCGCGCCGCTGTTCTACCTGCTCGTGAACAGCACGAAGACGCAGGCGTCGCTGCTCTCGACGTTCGGTCTGTGGTTCGGCGGGGACTTCAACCTCTGGCAGAACATCGTCGACACGGTGACGTACAACGACGGCATCTTCCTGCAGTGGTTCGGCAACACGCTGCTCTACGTGGTCGTCGGAGCCGGCGGGGCCACCCTGCTCGCCACCGTCGCGGGCTACGGCATGGCGAAGTTCCAGTTCCCCGGTCGCCGCGCGGTCTTCGCCGTCGTCCTCGGCGCCATCGCGGTCCCCGGCACGGCCCTGGCGGTCCCGACGTTCCTGCTGTTCTCGCAGGTCGGCCTCACCAACACCCCGTGGGCGATCATCCTGCCCTCGCTGATCAGCCCGTTCGGCATGTACCTGATCTGGACCTACGCGGTCGACGCGATCCCGGCAGAACTGCTCGAGGCCGCCCGCATGGACGGCGCCGGTGAGTTCCGGATCTTCTTCACCATCGCGCTCCGCCTGCTCGCGCCCGGTGTCGTCACCGTCCTGCTGTTCGCGGTCGTCGCCACCTGGAACAACTACTTCCTGCCGCTCATCATGCTGAGCGACCCGAAGTGGTACCCGCTGACGGTCGGCCTGAACCAGTGGAACGCGCAGGCCACCGGGTCCGGCGCGCAGCCGATCTACAACCTCGTCGTCACGGGATCGCTCCTCACGATCATCCCGATCGTGGTCGCGTTCCTCTTCCTCCAGCGCTTCTGGCAGTCCGGCCTCGCGGCCGGGTCGGTCAAGGCCTGATCCCTCGGACGGGAGGCCCGTGGCGACCCCGCCCCTGCCCTCCGGTCCGGCACACAGCAGCACCACCCCCTCCACGAAGAAGTGAAAGGCACTCCCATGAACAAGCGTCTCCGGCGCGGGCTCAGCGCCCTCGCCATCGGCGTCACCGCCGCGATCGCCCTCGCCGCGTGCGCCTCCGGCGGCTCCGGCTCCGGCGGATCGGCCGACGACATCGACAAGGCCCTGAAGGACGGTGGCACCCTGACCTACTGGTCGTGGACCCCGTCGGCGAAGGCCCAGGTCGCCGCGTTCGAGAAGCAGTACCCCAAGGTGAAGGTCAAGCTCGTCAACGCCGGCACCGGTGCCGACCAGTACACGAAGCTGCAGAACACGATCAAGGCCGGCTCGGGCGCCCCCGACGTCGCCCAGGTCGAGTACTACGCCCTGCCGCAGTTCGCCCTGTCCGAGTCGCTGCTCGACCTGTCGAGCTACGGCTTCGACTCGCTCGAGAAGGACTTCGCGAAGAGCACCTGGAGCTCGGTGTCGATCGACGGCAAGGTCTACGGCCTGCCGCAGGACTCCGGCCCCATGGCGCTGTTCTACAACAAGAAGGTCTTCGACAAGCACGACATCGCCGTGCCGAAGACGTGGGACGAGTACGTCACCGCGGCCAAGAAGCTGCACGAGGCGGACCCGAAGGCCTACATCGCGGCGGACTCCGGCGACGCCGGCTTCACCACGAGCATGATCGCCCAGGCCGGTGGCACCCCCTTCACCACCGACGGTGACAAGGTGACCATCAACCTGCAGGACGAGGGCACCAAGAAGTGGACGAGCACCTGGAACGAGCTCGTCGAGCAGGGCCTGCTGTCGAAGACGGTCGGCTGGACCGACGACTGGTACAAGCAGCTCGGCAACGGTGAGATCGCCACGATGATCACCGGCGCCTGGATGCCCGGCAACCTGGAGTCCGGCGTCGCCCAGGCCTCGGGTGACTGGCGCGTCGCCCCGATGCCGACCTACGACGGTGGCACCGCCCAGACCGCGAACAACGGCGGCAGCGCCCAGGTCGTCATGAAGCAGTCGAAGAACCCGGCCCTCGCCGCGGGCTTCCTCAAGTGGCTGAACTCCTCGAAGGAGTCCACGAAGGTCTTCATGGAGTCCGGCGGCTTCCCGTCGACCACCGCTGACCTCGACTCGTCGGCGTTCCTCGACGAGAAGCCGGAGTACTTCGGCGGTCAGCAGATCAACAAGGTGCTCGTCGACGCGTCGAAGTCCTCGGACAACGACTTCACCTACCTGCCCTACCAGGTGTACGCGAACAGCGTCTACGCCGACACCGTCGGTCAGGCGTACGAGAACGGCACCTCGCTCAACGCCGGCCTCGAGGCCTGGCAGAAGGCCCTCGCCAAGTACGGCAAGGACCAGGGCTTCACGGTCTCGTCGAAGTAGTTCGACAGCATCCCCGCGGGGCCGTGCGGACACGTCCGCACGGCCCCGCTCCACGCCCGGCCCGGCTCCACGTCCGGCCCGGCTCGACGCCCGGCCCGGCCGGCAACGAAAGAACCACACCATGCGCTTCGCCATCGGCGACACCGACTTCCTGCTCGACGGCGAGCCGCACCGGGTCCTCTCCGGCGCGATCCACTACTTCCGCGTGCACCCCGACCTGTGGGCCGACCGGATCCGCAAGGCGAAGCTGATGGGCCTCAACACCATCGAGACCTACGTCGCCTGGAACGCGCACGCGCCGTCGCCCGGGGTCTTCGACCTGTCGGGTGGCCTGGACCTCGGCCGCTTCCTCGACCTCGTCGCCGCCGAGGGCATGCACGCCATCGTCCGCCCCGGCCCCTACATCTGTGCCGAGTGGACGAACGGCGGTCTGCCGTACTGGTTGTTCGCCGACGGCTCCGTGGGCGTCCGGCGCAACGAGCCCGGTTTCCTCGCAGCGGTCGAGACGTACCTGCAGCACCTGGCCCCCGTGCTGGTCCCGCGGCAGATCGACCAGGGCGGGCCCATCGTCCTGGTGCAGGTCGAGAACGAGTACGGCGCCTACGGCTCCGACTCCGAGTACCTGCGCGCACTCGAGCAGATGCACCGCGACATCGGGCTGACCGTCCCCTTCACGAGCGTCGACCAGCCGATGGGCACGATGCTCGAGGACGGCTCCCTGCCCTCGCTGCACAAGACCGGTTCGTTCGGCTCACGCTCCGCCGCCCGGCTCGAGCGCCTGCGGCAGGCACAGCCCACCGGGCCCCTGATGTGCTCGGAGTTCTGGGACGGCTGGTTCGACAGCTGGGGCGAGCACCACCACACCACGCCGGCGTCCGCCAGTGCCGAGGACCTCGACGTCCTGCTCGCGGCCGGCGGCTCGGTGAACATCTACATGTTCCACGGCGGCACGAACTTCGGCTTCACGAACGGCGCGAACGACAAGGGCGTCTACCGCCCGATCGCGACGTCGTACGACTACGACGCCCCGCTCGACGAGGCCGGCCGACCGACGGAGAAGTTCCACGCCTTCCGCTCGGTGATCGCGCGCTACGCGCCCGTCCCGCCGCTGCCCGCGACGATGGAGCGTGGTGGATCGGGTCGCCTCGGTCCCGTGGCCGCGTCCGGCGACGGCCTGGAGGCCCGGATCACCCCCGCCACGGACCTCGCCGTCCGTCTGGACCGCGTCGCGTCGCTCCGTTCCCTGCTGCCCACGCTCACGGCGTGGTCCGCGCACGACGAGCCGCCGACCTTCGACGCCCTCGGAGCCGCGAGCGGCTTCGTCGCCTACCGCGCCGAGGTCGACCTGCCCGCCGGAGGGGTGCTGACCGTCGGTACCGAGGTGCGCGACCGAGCGATCGTGTCCGCCGACGGTGTCGTGGTCGGGGTCCTGGAGCGCGAGCACCACGACCGCGCCATCGCCCTGCCGCCGGTGACCGGCACGCTCGAGCTCCTCGTCGAGGACCAGGGCCGCGTCGACTACGGCATCCGCATCGGCGAGCCGAAGGGCCTGATCGGCGGCGTCTCGATCGACGGCGTCCCGGTCGCCCGGTGGACGGCGTCACCGCTCGCCCTCGACCCCATCGCACCGGCCGCCGTGACCGCGCTGTCCGAGGTCGCTCCGACCGGCGGCGAGGTGCTCGCCGGGCCGACGTTCGCAGCTGGCTCGTTCGACCTCGACACCGTGGACGACCGGTACCTGTCGCTCGACGGGTTCCGGAAGGGTGTCGCCTGGGTCAACGGGTTCTGCCTCGGTCGGTACTGGTCGCGAGGCCCGCAGCAGACCCTGGCGATCCCGGGGCCGGTGCTCCGCCACGGTCGCAACGAGCTCGTCGTGCTCGAACTGCACGCCGCTGCGTCCCGCACCGCGTGCCTGCTCGTCGAGCCGGACCTGGGTCACACCGAGGCCTAGCCGGGCGCGCAGCCTGGTCGAATCGGGCGTCCCTGGTCGAATCGGGCGTACCTGGTCGAATCGGGCGTACCTGGTCGAACCGGGCGTCCCTGGTCGGAAGTTTCAACCAGGTACGCCCGATTCTGCTTTCCATCGCGGGCGTTGTGGGAAGGATCAGTCGCGGTCGAGAGCGTCCAGGTCGGCGAGGGCGCGCTCGGCATCGGCGATCCGGTCGGCCTCGTGGCGGGTCCACCACTCGGGGCCACGTTCGCCCAGCCCGTGCTTGGCCAGGCCGTTCCGGTGCCGCGCCGCCGCCAGGGCCTCGTCGTCGCCCGCGCGCTTCGCGGTCTTCACGGCGTTGCGCCCGTGTCCCAGGTGGGAGCGGAGCGCGGCGGCGAGTTCCTCGGGCAGGGCGGGGTCGGTGCGGCGCCAGCGTCGGCCGTCCACGACGAAGAAGTGGTCGTCGGGTTCGGCGGTCATGGTCCGAGTCTGCACCGTCGGTGGTGCCGGGTAGACAGGAGCCGATGAGCCACGAACGCGTCCGCCCGATGCTCGACGTCCGACGCATCTACGCCGAGCCGGCCGCCCTCGAACTGCAGCGTGGGCAGGAGATCGTCGGGCGCTGGCCGGACGCCGAGATCGTCCCGGTCGAGTCGCACTGGAACATCCCCGAGGTGCACGGCGACGAACGGAACGTCCAGCGCTGGGTGCGGATCAAGACCGAGGCGCTCGTGCTCGGCGTGAAGAAGTCGCTGGTGACCCGGCCGAACGGTCGCTCCGCCGACTTCATCGCACCGTCCACCGCGAACGGCTGCGCGATGGCGTGCGCCTACTGCTACGTGCCGCGGCGCAAGGGCTACAGCAACCCGGTCACCGTGTTCGCGAACATCGACCAGATCACCAAGCACGTGGCGCGGAACATCGCCAAGCAGGGGCCGAAGACCGAACCAAACCAGTGCGACCCGGAGTCCTGGGTCTACGACATCGGCGAGAACAGCGACTGCTCGGTCGACGCGATGATCAGCGACAACGTCCGCGACCTCTGTGACCTGTTCCGGATGACGCCGACGGCCAAGGCCTCGTTCGCCACGAAGTACGTCAACCGCGACCTGCTCGACTGGGACCCGATGGGCCGGACCCGGATCCGCTTCTCACTGATGCCGCACGAGACCGCGAAGGTCACCGACATCCGTACGAGCCCGATCGCCGAGCGGATCGCCGCGGCGAACGACTTCGTCGACGCCGGCTACGAGGTCCACCTGAACTTCTCACCGGTCATCCTCACGCCGACGTGGGAGTCGGACTGGGCCGAGCTGCTCCGGCAGGTCGACGACGTGCTGTCCCCGGGCGCCAAGGCGCAGCTCGCGGCCGAGGTGATCTTCCTGACCCACAACCAGCCCCTGCACGAGGTCAACCTCGGGTGGCACCCCAAGGCCGAGGACCTGCTGTGGCGTCCGGACCTGCAGGAGCAGAAGGTGTCCCAGAACGGTGCCGTGAACGTGCGCTACCGGTCCGGCATGAAGGGGCAGCTCGTCGAGCGCTTCCGCGAACTCGTGGCCGAGCACCTGCCGTCCTGCCGGATCCGGTACGCCTTCTGACCGGCCCCCGACGGATCAGGGGATGAGGCGGTCGGCCCGGTACCGGGCGAACAGGTCCGCGAAGGCCTGCTCGGTCCGGCGGAACGCCGTGAACCCGGCGTCGCGGCTCTTCCCCATGTCGGTGACGACCTCCATCGCACGACCGAGGTCGGCGTCGGTGTGCCACCACGAGGCGAGCCGGGTGATGTCGGCCTCGGCGAGACCGTGGCGCTCGGCGATGCCGGCCCACTCGGACTCGTACGGCGCCATCTGCTCCTCGAGCGGTCGCGGAGCGTCCTCGTAGCCCACGACGCGCGTTGGGTCGACACCGAGGTGCGCGGCCAGGCGCGGCCACATCCAGCGCCACCGGAAGACGTCACCGTTGACGATGTTGAACGGCTCGTCGGCACCCTCGGGTGACGTCGATGCCCACACCATGTGCTCGGCGAGGATGCCGGCGTCGGTCATGTCCGTCAGGCCGTTCCACTGCGCCTCGCTGCCCGGGAACACGAAGTCCAGGTCGAGTTCCTTCGCCAGCGTGGCCTGGACGGCGAGTGTGAGGCCCATGTTCATGGCGTTGCCGACCGCGTGCCCGATCACGGTGTGCGAGCGGTGCACGGACCAGGTGAACCCCTGGCGCTCGGCTGCGGCGAAGAGCTCGTCCTCTTGCGCGTAGTAGAAGTTCGGGGTGTCGAGGCGCGGTTCCTCCTCGTGGAAGGGGGTGTCAGGCATCTCGCCGGCGGCGTACGCCTCGAACGGGCCGAGGTAGTGCTTCAGGCCGGTGACCAGGGCGACGTGCTCGAGCGGAGCGTGCGACAGCGCCGCGAGCAGGTCGCGGACCATGCCGCCGTTCACGCGGATGTTCTCCGCCTCGGTGTCCTGCCGCTGCCAGGCGGTGAAGAAGACGTGGGTCGGGTGCTCGTCGGCGAGTGCGGCCGCCAGGCTCTCGGGGTCGCGCAGGTCGGCTGCGACGGTCCGGACGCCCTGTTCAGCGAGCGGTCGGCGGGAGAGCGCCGTCACGTCCCAGCCCAGGTCGAGCAGGTGGCGCACCAGGGCGGAACCGGTGATGCCACTGGCTCCGACGACCAGGGCTTCGCGGCGGGCAGAGGTCTGTTCGGTCGATCCGGTTGCAGTCATCCTTCGATGCAACCGACGTTGGACGACACGTGTTCCCTCCCCGCGTCCCGTCGCGCGCTCAGTGTGCACAAAAACGCACCACATGTACCGCTGATCGGTACACTTCTTGCGGAGGCATCAACATGCAACTCGTGAAACCACTCGCCACACTGCTGGGGGCCACGCAGGCCGACGCGCTCCGCGTCCTCGCCCGGACCGATTCCGGCTTGACCGGACGCCAGGTGGCGCGGGTCGCGGGCGCTGCGCAGCACACCGGCATCAAACGCGCGCTCGACAAGCTCGAGGCAGCAGGGCTCGTTCAGGTCGAGCGTGGTCTCCAGCACTCTGCCTACCGGGTCAACCGGGAACACCTGCTCTGGCCAGCGGTGGAACTCGGCCTCGAAGCAGGCGACGAACTCGAACGTCGGATCGGCGCCTACGTCGAGTCGGCGGAGGCCGGGGTCCTCTCGGTCTCGATCTTCGGGTCAGTCGCGCGGGGCACCGCGACGCCGGCGTCCGACCTGGACCTCCTCGTCGTCTTCGAGCAGACCGTCGACACCGACGTCGTCGTCCGCCTCGGTGACCTCGTCCGGCGGTGGACCGGCAACGAGTGCCAGGTCTTCGACGTGACCCGCGCTGATCTCCGTCGGTTCGTGGCCGAGGGAGACCCGCTCGTCGGGTCGTGGCGAGAAGAAGCCCGAACAGTCTTCGGCGAGGAGATCAGGACGTACATCTGATGGGCGCCCGCGTGCGCGCCGTCGACAGGGCCGCAAGGAGAAGACACGGGCGCTGGTGACCGCGCTCGAACGGCTCATCCGAACGGTTCACGAGCACACCTGAAACAGGCGCGCCGCGACCCGGATCACCGCGACCCGGATCACCGCGGACGGCGGATGCGGATCGGGCCCTTGGCGGTCGAGGGGTCGACGACGGACCCGCCCTGGGTGATCTCGACCTCGCCGCGCGCGACCATGCGGCGGGCGGCTCGACGTGCGGGCTCCATCAGCGGTCGCCAGTCGTCCGGGTCGAGTGAGCGTGCGACCTCGGACGGGCAGATGCTCGAGGTCCGCGCCCGTGCCGCGAGCAGTTCGTCGATGCGCTGCTCGAGGGCCCGGTCGGTGTCGTCGAGGCCGTGTCGACGGCAGGCTCCGGAACACCACTTCGCCTCCGGCGCCGCGGAGGACGGCATCCGTCGCCCGCACGAGGCGCAGGTCCGTTCGGCGTGTGCCGACTCCGATGCTGACGCATCGGCTTCCGTCCTGATCGCCCGTCCCATGGCCCCATCCTCGTCCTGCTCGGCGGGGCGGCACACAGCGACCACGCACACGGTCCAGGTGCGCCTGGCAGCATCGGAGCGGTGAACCCCGAGACCGCCCCCGCCCGTCCGTCCGAGCCGGCCTGGGTGCAGCACGTGATGTGGTGGCACGTCTACCCGCTCGGCTTCGTCGGCGCCGAGGTCCGCCCTGCGCCACCGGTGGGGGAGCGTCCGCTCGAACACCGCCTCGACCGCTTGACCGGGTGGCTCGACCACGTCGTCGACCTCGGTCTGAACGGCCTGCTGCTCGGCCCGGTGTTCGCGAGCTCGACCCACGGGTACGACACGGTCGACCACTTCCGTGTCGACCCGCGCCTGGGCGACGACGCCGACTTCGACGCCCTGGTCGCCGCGGCGCACGAGCGGGGCGTGCGGGTGCTGCTGGACGGGGTGTTCAACCACGTCGGCCGTGAGCACCCGGCCTTCACCGCCTTGTCGGACCGGGGCCCGGAGGCGCCGACCGCCGACCTGTTCGCCATCGACTGGTCCGGGTGGCAGCCGGGGCAGCCCGTGCCCGTCGGGCTGTTCGAGGGCCACGACATCCTCGTCGCGCTCGACCACGACAGTCGCGCCACCGAGGACCTCGTGGTTGGGGTGATGACGCACTGGCTGGCCCGCGGCGTCGACGGTTGGCGGCTCGACGCGGCGTACGCGGTGCCGCCGGCGTTCTGGGCGCGGGTGCTGCCGCGGGTGCGGGAGCGGTTCCCGGACGCCTGGTTCAGCGGCGAGGTGATCCACGGCGACGCGGCGGTGATCGCACGCGACTCGACGATGGACTCGCTGACCCAGTACGAGCTGTGGCAGGGGATCTGGCACGGCATCGCGGACCGCAACGGCCACGAGCTCGCGCACGCGATCGAGCGGCACGACGCGCTGCTGGCCACCTTCGCCCCGACGACGTTCGTCGGCAACCACGACGTCACCCGGATCGCGAGCGCGGTGGGGGAGCGGTTCGCCGGGCACGCCGCCGCGGTGCTGTTCACGGTGGCGGGGACCCCGGTGGTCTACGCGGGCGACGAGTACGGCTGGACCGGGGTGAAGGAGGAACGCGAGGGCGGCGACGACGCGGTCCGCCCGGAGTTCCCGGCCGAGGTGCCGGAGCCGACGGACCTGACCCACGCGTACGAGGCGCTCATCGCCCTGCGTCGCCGGAACCCGTGGCTGCACCGCGCACACACCGACGTCGTGCACCTGACCAACACCGCCGTGGTGCTGCGGACCGCGACGGCGGATGCCGCCGTGGTGACCGCCCTGAACCTGTCGGACGAACCCGTCGAGGTGCCCGTGGCCGACGCGACGCAGGTCGAGGCGGGCGGGGCCGATCTCGGGGACGGGACCCTGCGCCTCCCGGCCGGGGGTTGGGCCGTCCTGTCGCGTTCGTGAGCAGAAACGGTCGGGTCCCCATCGAGGACCCGACCGTTTCTGCTCACCAAGCGAACACGCGAACACGCGAACGCGCGAACACGCGCGAACGCTACTTGCGCGCGGAGGCCGCCCGGCGCTTGTTGAACACGTCGAACGCGACGGCGGCGAGCAGCACCAGGCCCTTGATCAGGGACTGGAACTCGGTGCCGACCCCGAGGATCGACATGCCGTTGTTCAGCAGACCGATGATGAGACCACCGACGATGGCTCCCGGCACGGTGCCGATGCCACCGGTGACGGCAGCGCCACCGATGAACACGGCGGCGATGGCGTCGAGCTCGAAGCCGTTGCCCGCGCCCGGTGCCGCCAGGTTGAGCTGGCCGGTGAAGACCACGCCCGCCAGGGCCGAGATGACACCCATGTTGACGAAGAGCAGGAACGTGACGCGCTTCGTCTTCACACCCGACAGCTGCGCGGCCAGGGCGTTGCCACCGATCGCGTAGATGTGGCGGCCGAACACCGCGCTCCGCATGACGACCGAGTAGATCACCACGAGGGCGCCGAGCACGACGAGCACGATCGGGGTGCCGTTGTAGCTGGCGAGCAGGAGCGCCACGTAGATCACGAGCACGGCGCCGAACGCCGTCTTCACGATGAACCAGGCGAACGGCTCGCTCTCGAGCTGGTACTTGCGACGCGTGATGCGACCGCGGAACGCGGCGATCACCATGACGGCCGCGGCGGCGAAGCCGAGGATCATCGTGAGCGGTTCGTACCCGGTGGTGCCGAAGGACGGCAGGAAGCCGGAGCCGAGCGAGCGGAAGCCGGCGGGGAACGGCGAGATCTGCTGGTTCTGCAGGACGATCTGCGCTGCGCCGCGGAACGCGAGCATGCCCGCCAGCGTCACGATGAACGCCGGGATCCCGAAGTAGGCGATCCAGAAGCCCTGCCACGCGCCGACGAGTGCACCGACCACCAGGCAGAGCACGACCGCGATCGGCCACGGGATGTTCCACTGCGTGATCATCACGCCGGCCATGGCACCGGTGAAGGCGACCACCGACCCGACCGACAGGTCGATGTGGCCGGCGATGATGACCATGACCATGCCGATGGCCAGGATGAGGATGTAGCTGTTCTGGACGATCAGGTTCGAGACGTTGATCGGGGCCAGCGTGATGCCGTTCGTGGTCACCTGGAAGAAGATGACGATGACGATCAGCGCGATGAACAGGCCGATCTGTCGGAGCTGCCCGGTGAGGTAGCCGACGGCGGACTTAAGCGCGTTCATTGACAGGGGTCTCCCGTTCCTGGGTCATGTACTGCATGAGGACCTCGGGCGTCGCCTCGGCGCGCGGGACGTCGGCCGTGATGGTGCCCTCGGAGAGGGTGTAGATGCGGTCGCAGATGCCGAGCAGTTCGGGGAGCTCGGAGGAGATCACGATGACCGCCTTCCCCTGGTCGGCGAGCTGGTTGATGATCGTGTAGATCTCGTACTTCGCGCCGACGTCGATGCCACGGGTCGGCTCGTCGAGGATGAGCACGTCGGGGTCGGCGTACATCCACTTCGACAGGACGACCTTCTGCTGGTTCCCGCCGGAGAGCTTCCCGGTCACGACGTCGACGTTCGGCGCCTTGATGTTGAGGCTCTTGAGGAACTGGGTCGCGACGGTGGTCTCCTCCGAGGAGTTGACGAAGCCCCAGTTGGCGAGCTTGCCGAGTGCCGACCCGGAGATGTTCCGCTTGATGTCTTCGATCAGGTTCAGGCCGTACCGCTTGCGGTCCTCGGTGACGTAGGCGATGCCGTTGTCGATCGCCTGCGAGACGGTGTGCGTCTTGATCGGGGTGCCGCGCTTGTAGACGGTGCCGCTGATGCCTGTGCCGTAGGACTGGCCGAAGACGCTCATCGCGAGCTCCGTGCGGCCGGCGCCCATGAGCCCGGCGATGCCGACGACCTCGCCGGCGCGGACGTTGAGGTTGGCCTGGTGGATGATCTCGCGCGACGAGTCGAGCTGGTGGTGGACGGTCCAGTCCTCGATCCGCAGCAGTTCCTCGCCGATGACGGGGTTCTCGCGCTCGGGGTACCGGTTCGACAGGTCGCGGCCGACCATCCCGCGGATGATCCGGTCCTCGGACACGTCGTCGGCCCGCATGTCGAGCGTCTCGATGGTCTTGCCGTCGCGGATGATCGTGACCTTGTCCGCGATCGCCTTGATCTCGTTGAGCTTGTGGCTGATGATGATCGCCGTCATGCCCTCGGCCTGCAGCGAGCGGATGAGCTCGAGCAGGTGCGCGGAGTCGTCGTCGTTCAGCGCGGCGGTGGGCTCGTCGAGGATGAGGAGCTTCACCTCCTTCGAGAGCGCCTTCGCGATCTCGACGAGCTGCTGCTTGCCGACACCGAGGTCGACGACCTTGGTGACGGGATTGTCCTTCAGCCCGACGCGCTTGAGCAGCTCGGCGGCCGTCAGGTTCGTCTTGTTCCAGTCGATGAAGCCGCCCTTGGACTGCTCGTTGCCGAGGAAGATGTTCTCGGCGATCGACAGGAAGGGGCTGAGCGCCAGCTCCTGGTGGATGATGACGACGCCCGCAGCCTCGGAGTCGTTGATGTTCGCGAACCGCACGGGTTCGCCGTCGAGCAGGATCTCGCCGTCGAAGGAGCCGGCCGGGTAGACACCCGACAGCACCTTCATGAGCGTCGACTTGCCCGCGCCGTTCTCGCCGCAGATCGCGTGGACCTGGCCGCGCTCGACCTCGATCGAGACACCCTGCAGGGCCTTGACGCCGGGGAACGTCTTGGTGATGTCCCGCATCTCGAGGATGGTGTCCGCCATGTGGACGCCTTTCCGTCGTGCGCGCGTGCGCGCGCTGGTGGAGACGGACTGGAGGCGCGGTGCGGGCTGGCACCGCGCCTCCGGTCCGTGAGATGGGCCTGACTACTTCAGGTCGGCTTCGGTGTAGTACCCGGAGTCCACGAGGACTTCCTTGTAGTTGTCCTTCGTGACGACCGTCGGCTGGAACAGGAAGGTCGGGACGACCTTGACCTTGTTGTCGTAGCTCTTCGTGTCGTTGACCTCGGGGTCCTTGCCGGTGAGCAGGTCCTCGGCCATGGTGACGGACTGCTTGGCGAGCTTGCGCGTGTCCTTGTAGATCGTCGAGTACTGCTGGCCGGCGATGATCGACTTGACCGAGGCGGCCTCGGCGTCCTGGCCCGTGACCGTCGGGAGCGGACGGTCGCTCGTGCCGTACCCGGCGCCCTGGAGCGCCGAGATGATGCCGATCGAGATGCCGTCGTACGGCGAGAGCACGCCGTCGAGCGTGGTGCCGCCCGAGTAGGACTTCGCGATCAGGTTCTGCATGCGGGCCTTGGCCGTGGCCGGGTCCCACTGCTGCGTCGCGGCCTGGGACAGCTCGTCCTGGCCGGACTGGATCTTCAGCGTGCCGTCCTCGAGGTACGGCTTGAGCGTCTTCATGGCGCCGTTGAAGAAGAACCCGGCGTTGTTGTCGTCGAGCGAGCCGGCGAAGACCTCGATGTTGAAGGGGCCCTTCTCGCCGGTCTTCTTGCCGTCCGCGTCGAGCACACCCAGGCCGGTGAGCAGGCTGTTCGCCTGGTCGACGCCGACCTTCTCGTTGTCGAAGGACACGTAGTAGTCGACGTTCTTGTTGCCCGTGAGCAGGCGGTCGTACGAGATCACCTTGATGCCGGCCTTGGCGGCGGCGTCGAGCTGGTCGGAGAGCGCGCCACCGTCGATCGACGCGATGATCAGGACCTTCGCGCCCTTGGTGATCATGTTGCTGACCTGCTGGGCCTGCTGCTGGACCTTGTTGTCGCCGTACTCGAGGTCGACCTTGTAGCCGGCCTTCTCGAGGTCGCTCTTGACGGCGTTGCCGTCCTTGATCCACCGCTCGGAGACCTTGGTGGGCATGGCGACGCCGACGAGGGCGCCCTTGTTGTCGCCGCTGCCGCCACCATCGGTGGACGCACGGCCGCCGGCCGAGCAAGCGGCCAGCGAGATCGCGATGCCGACGGCTGCGACGCCCGCGATGATCCTGCGCTTCATCATCGAAGTACCTCTGTTCCTTCGCGTCGTCCTCGACGCGGTCGGGTGCCGGGGCTGCTGTGCCCCGTGGGATGCGCTCGTGTGAGCGCTCACATCTTGTGGGTTCCGTGACGGGGTGTCAACTCAACACCGCCGTTTCGTGATCTTGCCGCGGCGGCCGGACCGAGCGGTACGGTTGGCGCGTGAGCACCACGACCGCCCCCGAGGGCAGGGGCGGCAAGCGCCGGAAGGCCCCGACGATCTTCGACGTCGCCGAGCGCGCCGGCGTGTCCCACCAGACCGTCTCCCGCGTGATCAACGGCGATCCGACCGTCCGCGAGCAGTTCCGGACGCAGGTCACCGACGCCGTCACCGAGCTCGGGTACCGGCCCCGCGCCGCCGCCCGGGCGCTCGCCGGTGGGCGGAGCAAGGCGCTCGGCATCATCACCGCCGGCGACGCGCTGTACGGTCCGTCGAGCACCTCGATCGGCTTCGAACGAGCCGCCCGCTCCGCCGGGTACCACGTGCTGCTCTCGACCCTGCCGGAAGAGCCGCGGCCGTCCGACCTGTCCGGGGCGCTCACCACGCTGCTCGCACAGGACGTCGCCGCGATCGTGCTGGTCGCCGCCGACAACCGGGTGCTCGACGCCCTCGCATCGCTCACCGTGCCGGTCACGGTGCCCGTCGTGGTGTCGAACGCGGTGCAACGAGACGCCGTCCGGACCCCGGTCGCGCCGAGCGTCGCCGCCGTCGCCATCGACCAGGCGGCCGGCACCTCGCTCGTCATGCAGCACCTGTTCGACCGCGGACACCGCCGGATCGTGCACATCGCCGGACCGCACGTGTCCCAGGAGTCCGAGGTGCGCCGGGCCACCTACGTGCGGATCATGCAGGACGCCGGGCTCGAACCGGTCGTGCTCGAGGGCGACTGGACCCCGGCGAGCGGCTTCGCGGCCGCCCGGCACATCGACGTGGGGACGGTCGACGCCGTCTTCGCGGGCAACGACCAGATGGCGCTCGGGGTGCTGCACGCCTTCGCCGACGAGGGGCTGCGTGTGCCCGACGACATCGCGGTCGTGGGGTTCGACGACGTCCCCGAGGCCGCGCACTTCACGCCGCCGCTGACCACCGTGCGGCAGGACTTCCGGGCGATGGGAGAGCGGGTGCTCGACACCGTGCGGGCCCTGGTCGAGGGGGAGCCCCGCGACGAGACGCTGCTCGCGCCCGAGCTGGTGGTGCGGCGAAGCACGTAGCGCCCCCTCGCACCGTGCGGCGGTGTGCGGGTGGTGCGAGGTTCTCCCGTGCGCGGGCCCGCGGCGCACGGTGCGGCGTTGTGCGGCCGGTGCGAGGTTGATCGCTCGGTGCGGCGCTACAACCCCGCACCGAGCGGCCAACCCCGCACCGACCGAGCGGCCGCGCACGGTGCGAGGCCGCGCACAACCCCGCACCGGCCGAGGGGCCGCGCACGGTGCGAGGCCGCGGCCAACCCCGCACGGACCGAAGGGCCGCGCACGGTGCGAGACCGTGCACGACCCCGAGCTGACCCGACCGTCAGCCCTTCAACGCCCCGGACGACAGCCCGGCGACGTAGAACCTCTGCAACCCGACGTACAGCGCGATGCACGGGATCATCGCCACCACCGACCCGGCGACGAGGTTGCCGTACGACACCTGCCCGTACGCCCCGGTCTGCAGGTTGAGCAGCGCGACCGGCAGCGTGTACAGCGAGTCCTTCGTCAGGAACGTCAGGGCTCCGAGGAACTCCGTCCACGACGCCAGGAACGCGTAGAGCGCCGCGGTCGCCGCCCCGGGCAGGAGCAGCGGGCGGAGCACCGACACCACGACGCGGAAGCGCGAGGCCCCGTCGACGAAGGCCGAGTCCTCGAGCTCGGTGGGGATCGACTCGAACGCGTTGCGCATCACGAACACCCCGAACGGCAGGTTCACGGTCGTGTAGAACAGCACGAGCCCGAGCAGCGAGTTCGTCAGCCCCATGGCGTTCATCTCGAGGTACAGCGGCGTGAGGATGGCCTGGAACGGCACCATCATCGTCAGCAGCACCAGGCCGAACACGACGCCGGATCCCCGGAACCGGAAGCGGGCGAAGCCGTAGCCGGCCATGGTCGCGATGACCGCGGTCAGCACCGCCGTGGCGATCGACACGATGAGCGAGTTCACGACGCCGGTGAGCAGGTGCGACGACGAGGCGAACACGGCGGCGAAGTTCTGCCACCCGAGCTGGAAGAACGTCGCCGGGTCGGGGGCCTGCGTGATGACGGCCTCGGACTGGAACGCCCGCAGGATCGACCAGATGAGCGGGACGCCGAACACGAGCGCCGAACCGATGCCGGCGATCGCGTACAGGGTGCGCTTCACGGTGGTGTCACGGGGATGCTGGACGCTGCCCTGCTGGTGGCGCCGACGGCGGCCGTCACCCGTGGTGGTCAGGGTCCTGGTGGACAGGTCCGGCGCCGCGAGGGCCGCACGGGAGGTCGTGGTGCTCATGGCGTCAGTCCTTCTCTCGCAGTGCCCAGAACTGGAACACCGTCACGGCGGCGATCACCACGACGAGGGCGATCGACTGGGCGGTCGCCGCTCCGAGCTGCAGGTTCACGAACCCGCGGTTGTAGATCGCGTTGACGATCGTGGTGGTCTCGGTGCCCGGCCCGCCCTGGGTCAGGATGTAGAACTGGTTGAAGGCCAGCAGCGACCCGATCACCGAGATGATGACGCTCAGTGCGACGGTGGAGCGGATCATCGGGAACGTGATGAGGCGTTCGGTCTGCCACCAGGACGCCCCCTCGAGCTGCGCCGACTCGTAGACCTCGTCGGGGACGCCCTGCATCGCCGACATGAGCAGCACCATGGTCAGCCCGGACACCGCCCAGACCACGAGCACGCAGATGAGCAGCGTCGCCAGCGGGCCGTTCACGAGCCACGCGGTGCTGCCGTCGGTGATCCCGAGCCAGCGGAGCACCATGTTGACGGCCCCGGAGTTCGGCTGTGCCTCGAGCACGAGCATGAACGAGAGCGTCGTCAGCCCGACCACGTACGGCAGGAAGAACACCGTCCGCAGGATCGTGCTGCCACGGCGTCGTGCGCGGACGAGCACGGCCAGGAAGTACCCGAGCGCCAGGATCGGCAGGGTCACGATGGCCGTGTACAGCAGCGTGTAGCCGATCGCGTGCACGAACGTCGGGTCCTGGAACAGCGTCAGGTAGTTCTGCAGCCCGATGAACCGGTACGGGCCGATCAGGGGCCAGTTCGTGAACGAGATGTAGAGCGCGAACACGAGCGGCACGAGCACGAAGACGGCGACGAACAGGATCGCCGGGGCGACGAGGACGGCGCCGGTGCGCGGCGGGTGGGTGAGCGAGTTGCGGGTCCGGACGGAGCCGCCACGCCCCGGGCCGCGGCCCACGGTGGGACGGCCCGGGCCGGTCCGGCCGGCGGGGCGCCGGGTGGAGATGGTCGACATGCGTGCACCTCTCTGTGCATCAACAAGAGCGAGACGAGCGAGACGAGCGGGACGAGCGGAGAAGACAGGCAGGCAGGCTCAGGCCTGCACCTGGTCGAGGATCCGCTGGTAGTCGGACTGCGCCGTCCGCATGGCGGCAGCGCTCCCCGACCCGAACACGGCCTCCCGGAACATCGCGAAGTACGGCGACGACGGCTGGTTGTTGAGCAGGTTGTACGCCAGCGTCTGCGGCGCGTAGCCCTTCTCGATGGCGTCGAGCGGGCCGTACGCCAGTGGGAACCGCTTGCGGTACTCCGGGGTGGCGGCGTCGGACCGCGTCGGGAAGTACCCGCCGTCCGGCAGTGCCTGCTGCTGCTGGAGCCCGTTCGCGTACTGCATGAACGCCCACCCACCGGACGGGTTCGCCGCCCCGTTCGGGATGCACATGTTGTCGCCGCCGTCGAAGAACGACCGCTGGCCGTCCCACGACGGGATGAGCACCGTCTGCATCTTCGCGCGCATCGCCTTGGTGGCCGCGGGCACGGTCGCCCCGTACGAGGTCGGGAAGATCCCCACCTTGCCGGCCCGGAAGTCAGCACCCCACGTGGTGCCGGCGTCGGAGTACGTCGCCTTCGACAGCACGCCGTCCTTCCACAGCTGCCGGTAGAACTCGAGCATGCGTTCGAGGGCCTCGTTGCCGGTGATGTTCGCCCGCTGGGATCCCACCTCGCCGGTCATCATGTCGACCCCGGTCGCCCAGACGTGCGGCTGCGTAACGAAGCCGATGATGCCGGCGGCGTTGCCGGAGATCGACCAGCCGTAGACGTCGTCGTCGAGCTTCCGGATGGCCTTCGCCGCGTCGAGCAGCGTGGACAGGTCCTTCGTCGACTCCTCGACGTCGAGGCCCGCACGCTCGAACAGCTCGGTGTTCACGAACAGCTGCGAGTTGTCGGCCAGGTAGGGCAGGCCGTAGTACCGGTCGCGGTACTCGAGCAGGCGCAGGTGCCCCGGTGAGATCGCGTCGAAGTAGTCCAGGTCCTTGACCACGTCGGTCAGGTCGGCGAACGCCTCGCGGAAGATGAACAGCTGCGAGTTGATGTCGTCGACGTCCACGACGTCCGGCGGCTCACCCCCGCGGATCGCGGTCGCGAGCTTGGTCACGTACTGCGCGTCCGGCACGGGCGTCAGCTGGACCTGCAGCGCCGGGTTCGCCTTGTTGAACCCGGCGACGGCCGACGTCAGGCCGGCCTGGGTCGCCGACCGGCACCACACCTGCACGGTGCCGGTCGCGTTCTTCCCGAAGCTCGCGGGCTTCGCGACGACCTTCGGCAGGGTGCCGGAGCACCCGGCCAGGGCGAGGGCTGCCCCGCCGGCGACGCCGCCGACGAGGAACGCTCGGCGGTCCACGCCGGTCACCGCGCCAGCGGGAGCCAGACGCGCATCGGCGCGGCTCCACGGTTGGCCCACGCGTAGTACGGGACGGCGATCGCGGTGACGTCGCGACCGGCCTGGAGGCCCGTGGTGGCGCCCTGCGGACCGGCCACGTCGTCGACGCTGGTCGCGTCTCCGGCGTGATCCGCGCCTCTCCCCACGTGCTCGGCCGCCACGTCGCTCCGCAGGCTCCGCGACGCGTCGGAACCGGCACGCGTGGGCCCAGACCGGGTCGCGTCCAGACGCTGGTACGGCCAGGCGGGCTGCACGTGCTCGCCCGGGGCGTGCCCCGGGATCCGCAGCGTGACGACGCCGTCGAGCAGGTCGTCGCGGCGCTCCTCGGTGATCGGCGCGTCCGCGTCGACCGTCAGGTCGTCGACCGTGAAGCCCTGCTGGTCCGCCTGCTCGACCGCGTACACGAGCGGGCCGCGCTCGATCGCGACCTGCCCGCGGGCGGCGTCGATGCGGGTGTCGGCGACGTACCGGTGCGGCGTCGTGTCGAAGACGAGCTCGACGGTGTCGCCCGCCGACCACTCGCGGTCGACGACGTGCAGCGTGCCTGCGGTCGGGCTCGCGGACCCGTCCGGACCCGTGACGGTCGTGGTGTCCGACCAGGTCGGGATCCGCAGACCCAGGGCGAGCGGGCCGTCCTCGGTGACCGTGACGCGGACGCGGCCCTCGTGCGGGTAGTCGGTCTCGACCCGCACCGGACCGAGGTCGGCGGTGGCGTACTGGTGGACCTGCAGTCCGCCGTCGGTCGCGGTCGCCAGGTAGCCGTCGAGGCTCGCGAAGGTGCGCATGATGTTCGGCGGGCAGCAGGCGCAGTCGAACCATCCGCGCCGCCCGTGGGCGGGGGAGCGGTTCTCGTCCTGGTGGGCGTGGTCGCGCTGCTGCAGCGGGTTCACGTAGAAGTACTCCGTGCCGGCCAGGCTCACCCCGGCGAGGAACGCGTTGTAGAGCAAGCGCTCGATCGCGTCGGCGTAGACCGGCTTGCCGGTGGCGAGCAGCAGACGCCAGGCCCACTGCACCCCGCCGATCGCCGCGCAGGTCTCGGCGTAGCCGCGGTCGGTCGGCAGCTCGTAGGGGTCGCCGAACGCCTCCCAGTCCCAGCGCGCCCCGAGGCCGCCGGTGATGAAGGCCTTCGTCGCCATCATGTCCGCGAACTGGCGCTCGCTCGCGGCGAGGAGCTCGGTGTCCCCGGTCTCGATCGCGACGTCCACGGCACCCGCCGCCAGGTACACGGCGCGCACGGCGTGGCCCTCGACGGTCGTGGCCTGCCGGCTCGGTACCCGGTCGGAGAAGTACGTCGGCTCGCCGCCGGCACGCTCGATGATCCCGTGCCCGCGGGCGTCGACGAACCAGTGCGCCAGGTCGAGGTAGTCACGGTTGCCGGTCTCGCGGTACAGCTCGACCAGGCCCATCTCGACGACGGGGTGGCCGTCGACGTCGCGCGTCTTCGGCGTGCCGTCCGGTGCGGTGCCGTCGCCGAACGTGCGGACCAGGTGGTCGGCGTTCTTGATCGCGACGTCGAGCAGCCCGGTGTCGCCCGTCGCACGGTGCTGGGCCACGGCCGCCTGGTACAGGTGCCCGGCGCAGTACATCTCGTGGCTCCACTTGAGGTCCGTGTACCGCTCGCCCTTGCCGCGGACCTGCTGGACGGAGTCCAGGTACCCGTCGTCGGCCTGCGCCTGGGCGTACAGGGCGGTGACCTCGCGCTGCAGGTCGAGCAGGTCTTCGGCGGGCGCGCGGCCGTACTCCCAGGCCACGGCCTCGAGCCACTTCGTCACGTCGGAGTCCATGAAGATCGGGCCGACGGCCTCGCCCTCCTCGAGTCCCGCGGCGATGCGGAGGTTGCGGAAGTTGCCGGCCGTCTCGAGCTGCTGGTAGCCGCTGCGGACGGCGTCGCGGCCGTTGCGCTCCTGGCGGAGCGCCCAGAAGCCGCCGGTGATCCGGGCGTCGCCGGTCGGCAGCGGCCGGAGCGTGAGGTGCGCGTCGGCGGTCGGGAGGACCGGGGTCGCGGTGTGCGCGCCGCGATCGGTCGCGAGCGTGGTGGTCATGTCGCCTCCTTGCGATGTGACTGGCACCGTCCGGGTGGAGCCGGCCATCCGGAAAACGGTTTCTGCGGTGGACGCTACGACACGGGGCGCACGTCGCGCAAGAGCATTCCGGCGGTTTTGTGTAAGGTCATCGGCACGCCCTGATCGTCGGAAAGGTGGTTGCCGTGACGCTCGAACGCACCGGACAGCCGATCCGGATCACCGACGTGGCGGCGCTCGCCGGGGTGTCGATCGGCACCGCGTCGAAGGCGCTGAACGGCACCGGGCAGCTGCGGGACGCCACCCGGCTGCGGGTGAAGGAAGCCGCCGAGAAGCTCGGGTTCGTCGGCGATGCCCGGGCCCGTGCGCTGTCGTCGGGGCGGACCTACACCGTCGGCATGATCACCACCGACTCGTTCGGCCGGTTCTCGATCCCGGTGCTGCTCGGTGCCGAGGACGCCCTGTCCGCCGGGCGGATGGCCGTGCTGCTGTGCGACACCCGCGACGACCACGTCCGCGAGGCCCACTACCTGCGCTCCCTGGCGGCCCGCGGCGTCGACGGCATCATCGTGACCGGCCGCTCCGCCGACGCCCGGCCCCCGATCGACGTGTCGATCCCGGTCGTCTACGCCTTCACGCCCTCGACCGACGACGCCGACGTGTCGGTCACCCTCGACGACGCCGCCGGGTCGGCACTCGTCGCCTCGCACGTGCGCTCGCTCGGGCGACAGCGGGTCGCGATCGTGACGGGGCCGGCGCGACACCGGTCCGCCGCGCGACGGGTCGCCGGTGCCGCGTCGGTCCTCGGGCCGCACCTGGTCACCGACCCGCTGTACGGCGAGTGGTCGGAGCGCTGGGGACGGCAGGCGGTCGACGTGCTCGCGCGGGAGTCGCCCGACGTCGACGCGATCGTCTGCGGCAGCGACCAGATCGCCCGGGGCGTGTGCGACCGGCTGCGGGAACTCGGGCGTTCGGTGCCCGGAGACGTCGCGGTCACGGGGTTCGACGACTGGGACGTGATGGCGCTCGCCTCGAGGCCGCCGCTGACCACCGTGGACCTGCGGCTCGAGGAGCTCGGACGGGTCGCGGGGCAGGCACTCCTCGCCCTGATCGACGGCGGGACGGCGTCGTCGGCGGCCGTGACCCCGTCGCTCGTCATCCGCGAGAGCACCGTCGGCGCGTAGGGCGCGGTCGGTCGGCGGTCGGTGCTCGCGAGGTCGCGCGAACTGCCGCGCGTCGTGCCGTCGGGCGGCAGTTCGTGCGACCTCGGCGGACCGGTTGCGGCGTGTCGTGCGACCTCGATGGTGCTGGTGCTCGTGCTGGTGCTCGTCGTCGAGCGGTCACAACATCCCGTCTGCCGTGGTCGAGCGGTCACGACTCGTCGCTCGGCGCGCCTCCAGCCGACAGTTCGTGACCGCGCGGTGGGGAGGCAGCGGGGTGTCGTGACCGTCCCGAGCGCCGCCGTTCGGGGTGTCACGGGTCCGGGGTGTCGCGGTTCGGAGGATCGGCGCTCGCGGGTGCGGGGCGGCGGGTGGTCGGGACGTGCGCGGGTGCGGTGTTGCGGTGGTCGGGACGTGCGCGGGTGCGGGGCAGTGAGTGGTCGGGACGTGCGCGGGTGCGGGGCAGCCGGTGGTCGGGACGTGCGCGGGTGCGGGCGGCGGGTGGTCGGGACGTGCGCGGGTGCAGGGTGGCCGGTGGTCGGGACTTGCGCGGGAGCGGTGTTGCGGTGGTCGCACGTCGTGGTCGACCTCGTGCGTCGCGCGGTCACGACCCGTCGCGCGTGGGACGTCGAGTGGTCAGGAATGGTCGGCTGGCGATGCGATGGACGACGGTTCGTGACCGGTCGGGGGAACTGAGCGGGGTGTTTCGACCGCTGGCGGGACGGGCGCACCGGCGGCGCGCCGCGGCGTTGCACGAGTGAGCGCTCACGTGCCAGGATGTGAGCGCTCACTGAGGACGACGAGGTTCTGGAGGAACACATGGGTGACGACCGCCGACAGCGGATCGTGGACGGCCGCACCACACTCGGGATCGAGCTCGGTTCCACCCGCATCAAGGCCTGCCTGGTGGACGAGGACCTCGTGCCCATCGCTGCCGGTTCCCACGAGTGGGAGAACGAGTACGTCGACGGCCGCTGGACCTACTCGCTCGAGGCCGTCGAGACCGGACTCCGCGCCGCGTACGCCGCCCTGGTGGCCGACGTCGAGGCGCAGTACGGCGTCGCCCCGAGCACCTACCGGGCGGTGGGCGTGAGCGCGATGATGCACGGCTACCTGGCGTTCGACGCCGCGGGCGAGCTGCTCGTGCCGTTCCGCACCTGGCGCAACACCTCGACCGGCCCCGCGTCCGAACGGCTCAGCGAGGCCCTCGGGTTCAACATCCCGCTGCGCTGGTCGATCGCGCACCTGTACCAGGCGGTCCTCGACGACGAGCCGCACGTGGCCGAGATCGCCGGCGTCACGACCCTGGCCGGCTACGTCCACCGTCGTCTGACCGGCCGGAACGTGCTGGGCGTCGGTGACGCGAGCGGCATGTTCCCGATCGAGGGCGGCCCCGTCGACAGCGGCCCCGGCGACCCGGGCGCGAAGGACTTCGACCACGCCATGCTCGCCACCGCGCAGGACCTGATCGGCGTGCCGGACCTGCGGTCCCTGCTGCCCGAGGTCCTCGTCGCCGGTGCCGAAGCCGGCGAGCTGACCCCCGAGGGTGCGGCCTGGCTCGACCCGACCGGCACGCTCGAACCCGGCGCACCGCTCTGCCCGCCGGAGGGCGACGCCGGAACCGGCATGGTCGCGACGAACGCCGTCGCCCCGCGCACCGGCAACGTCAGCGTCGGCACGAGCATCTTCGCGATGGTCGTGCTCGAGCAGCCGCTGACCACCGCGCACGAGGAACTCGACGTCGTCACCACCCCGGCCGGGGACGCCGTGGCGATGGTGCACTGCAACAACGGCGCGAGCGAGATCGCGAGCTGGGCCCGGGTGTTCGGGCGCTTCGCCGAGGCCTCGAGCGAGCGGACCGGCGCGACCCCGATCGGCATCGACGACGTCTACGCGACCCTGCTCGCCGAGGCCGTCGCCGACGACACCGACCCCGACGCCGGCGGCCTGCTCTCCTTCAACTACCTGGCTGGCGAACCCGTCACCCACGTCGAGGACGGCCGGCCCCTGCTGCTCCGCACCCCCGGCGCACGCTTCACGCTCGGCAACCTGGTGCGCTCCGAGGTGCACGGCGCCTTCGCGACGCTGGCCATCGGCATGGACGTCCTGCACGGCGAACAGGTGCAGGTGGACCGGATGACCGCGCACGGCGGGCTCTTCCGCACACCCGGCAGCCCGCAGCGGCTCCTCGCGGCGGCCCTGCGGGTGCCGATCGCGCTCGAGGAGACCGCGGGCGAGGGCGGCGCGTGGGGGATCGCCGTGCTGGCCGCCTACCTCGAGCACACCGACCAGCAGCTCGCCGACTACCTGTCCGACACCGTGTTCGGCGGGGACGCCGTGCACGTGGCCGAACCCGAGCCGGCGGACGTCGCCGGGTTCCAGACGTACCTGGACCGCTACCGGGCCGCACTGCCCGTGCAGGACGTCGCCGCGGCGGCGACCCGCCCCAGCGCGACCACAGGACCGACCGAAGAGACCGACGGCGCCGACCCGCGCCTCCAGACAGAGGAAGTGACCCGATGACGGACGCGATCGACGAGACCACCCGCCAGGCGGTGGCGACGACGCGGGAGCGCGTCGCGCGCCTGCACGGCGAACTCGTCCGCTACGGCCTCGTGATCTGGACCGGCGGCAACGTCTCCGAGCGCGTGCCCGGCACGGACCTGTTCGTCATCAAGCCGAGCGGGGTGTCGAGCGACGACCTGACGCCCGAGAACCAGGTCGTCTGCACCCTCGACGGCGTGCCGGCCGAGGGCTGGGGCAACGAGCACGGCCCCTCCAGCGACACCGCCGCGCACGCCTACGTGTACCGGAACATGCCCGAGGTCGGCGGCGTCGTGCACACCCACTCGACGTACGCGACCGCCTGGGCCGCCCGCGCCGAGGCGATCCCGTGCGTGATCACGGCGATGGCCGACGAGTTCGGCGGACCCATCCCGGTCGGCCCGTTCGCCATCATCGGCGACGACTCGATCGGCCACGGCATCGTCGACACGCTGAGCGGCCACCGCAGCCGCGCGGTCCTGATGCAGAACCACGGTGTCTTCACGATCGGCAAGGACGCGAAGGACGCCGTCAAGGCGGCCGTGATGTGCGAGGACGTGGCACGGACCGTCCACATCGCGAAGCAGGGCGGCGTGGTCGTCCCGATCCCCGAAGCAGACATCGATCGACTCTTCGATCGGTACCAGAACGTCTACGGACAGAACCCCGAAGGAGCCATGCGATGACGCAGGACACCACCGTCGCCCCCCAGGCCACGCTCGACAGCTACGAGGTCTGGTTCCTCACCGGCTCCCAGGGGCTGTACGGCGAGGAGACCCTGCGCCAGGTCGAGGAGCAGAGCAAGGCCGTGCACGCAGAGCTCGCCGGACACCTGCCGGTGAAGCTGGTCTGGAAGCCCGTGCTCAAGGACGCCGACGGCATCCGCCGGGCGCTCATCGAGGCGAGCGCCGACGACAAGGTCATCGGTGTCACCACGTGGATGCACACGTTCAGCCCGGCCAAGATGTGGATCGGCGGCCTGCAGGCGCTGACCAAGCCGCTGCTGCACCTGCACACGCAGGCGAACGTCACGCTGCCCTGGGCGGACATCGACTTCGACTTCATGAACCTCAACCAGGCCGCGCACGGCGACCGTGAGTTCGGCTACGCCCTGGCTCGCCTGGGCGTCCGGCACGCGACGGCCGTCGGCCACGTCTCGGACCCCCGCGTCCAGCAGCGCGTCGCGAACTGGACCCGTGCCGCCGCCGGCGCCGCGGCCGTCCGCGAGCTGAAGCTCACCCGCTTCGGCGACAACATGCGCTACGTCGCCGTCACCGAGGGCGACAAGACCGAGGCCGAGATCGAGCTCGGCGTGCAGGTCAACACGTGGGCCGTCAACGAGCTCGCGGCAGCGGTGGACGCCGCCGCAGCGGACACGGCAGCGGTCGACGCGCTCGTGGCGACGTACGAGCGCGACTACGACGTGGACCCGTCACTCCGCAGCGCCGGCGGCGAACGGCACGCCGCGCTCCGCGACGGTGCCGCCATCGAGATCGGCCTCCGCACCCTGCTCGCGCAGAACGGCAGCGCCGCGTTCACCACGAACTTCGAGGACCTCGGCTCGCTCAAGCAGCTGCCGGGCCTGGCCGTGCAGCGACTGATGGCCGACGGCTACGGCTTCGGTGCCGAGGGTGACTGGAAGACGGCGGTCCTGGTCCGCGCGATGAACGTCGCCGGTGCCGGCCTGCCCGGTGGTGCCTCCCTGATGGAGGACTACACCTACGACCTCACCCCGGGCGCCGAGAAGATCCTCGGGGCGCACATGCTCGAGGTCTCGCCGACGCTCACCACCACGAAGCCGACGCTCGAGATCCACCCGCTCGGCATCGGCGGCAAGGACGACCCGGTCCGCCTGGTCTTCACCGCCGACTCCGGCGAGGCCGTCGTCGTCGCGCTGTCCGACACCCGCGACGGCTTCCGCCTCACGGCGAACGTCGTCGACGTCGTGCCCCCGACCGAGGCCCTGCCGAAGCTGCCCGTGGGCCGCGCGGTCTGGGAGCCCCGGCCGTCGTTCCCCGTCGCCGCCGAGGCCTGGCTCACCGCCGGCGCCGCCCACCACACCGTCATGACGACGGCGGTCGGCCTGCAGGTCGTCGAGGACTTCGCGACCATGGTCGGCACCGAGTTCCTGGTCATCGACGAGCACACCACCGCACGCGGGTTCCGCGACGAGCTGCGTCTCCAGCAGACGTGGCACCGTCTCGACCGCGGCTTCTAGAGGAGTCAGGACCCACGATGGACGACGTGATCGCGGCCGAGCGCACCCGCACCAACTGGGCGGGCAACGTCACCTACCGCGCCTCGGCGCTGGCCCGGCCGACGTCGGTGGACGAGCTCCAGCAGCTCGTCGCCTCGACGCCGCGCCTGACGGCGCTCGGCTCGCGACACTCGTTCAACACCATCGCCGACACCGATGCCGTCCAGGTCTCGTTGTCGGACCTGCCGCCGGTGCTCGACATCGACACGTCGCGTCGCGTCGTGCGGGTCGCCGCCGGCATGACGCACAGCCAGGTCGCGGCCGGTCTGGAGGCCCGTGGCTGGGCACTCGGGAACCTCGCGTCCCTGCCGCACATCTCCACGGCCGGGGCCGTCGCCACGGGCACGCACGGCTCCGGTGTGCGGAACCCGTCGCTCGCGCAGGCGGTGGTCGGCCTCGACGTCGTCCGCGCCTCTGGTGAGATCGCCCACGTCGACGCCTCGTCGCCCGACGGGCTGCTCGACGCCCACCGGGTGGGGATCGGCGCGCTCGGCGTCGTCACCGCGGTGGAGCTCGCGATCGAGCCGACGTTCCAGGTCGCCACGACGGTGCACCTCGACCTGCCGTGGGACGCCGTCGCCGCGCAGTTCGACCAGGTGATGTCCGACGCGTACTCGGTGTCGATGTTCACCTCGTTCGACGACCGCGGTGCCCGGCAGGTCTGGGTCAAGCACCGCGTCGACGAGGCCGCACCGACCGTCGACCTCGTGGCCCTCGGAGCCCGTGCGGCCTCGGGTCCGGTGCACCCGGGTGAGAACGACCCTGCCGGGGTCACCGAGCAGGGCGGCGTGCCGGGGCCGTGGTCGGAGCGACTGCCGCACTTCCGGTCCTCGTTCACCCCGTCGACCGGGGCTGAGATCCAGGCGGAGTACCTGATCCCCGCGGCCTCCGCGGTGGCGGCGCTCGAGGCGCTCCGACCGCTGGCGTCGCTGTTCGCCCCGATCCTCATCGCCGCCGAGGTCCGCACCATCGCGGCCGACACCGCCTGGCTCGCGCCGTCGTCCGGTCGGCAGTCGGTCGGCCTGCACTTCACGTTCCGCCGGGACGCCGCCGCCGTGGCCGCGGCGGTGGCCCGGATCGAGGACGTGCTCGAGCCCTTCGACCCGCGGCCGCACTGGGGCAAGGTCTCCGCCGCGAGTGCCGAGCGGCTGCACGAGGCGTACCCGCGGCTGTCCGACTTCGCCGCACTCGCCCGTGACCTCGACCCCACGGGGCGGTTCCGCAACGCGTTCCTCGCGCGCATCCTGTCCTGAGCCGCGCCGGTTCCCAGCGGATCGGGATGCGTTGTCCGGGTGTCGCACCGGAGCAGCGCCGGGCGTTCACATGTGAGGACGCAAAGGTCGGGGCATGGCGAACCTCAACCGCATCATCGGCATGGCCTCCAAGGTCATCGACAAGCAGCTCCAGAAGCGTGGGCAGGGGGGAACCGCGCCCGGCGCCGGATCGCAGCAGGGCGGAACCGACTGGCGCGGCATCGTGCGCAGCGCCGCGGACAAGCTGACCGGCGACGATCGGAACCAGCAGCAGAACGGCCAGCCGCAGCAGTACGGCCAGCCGCAGCAGTACGGCCAGCCGCAGCAGTACGGCCAGCCGCAGCACGCCGGCACGCCGCAGCACGGGGCCGACGCCGACAAGGTCGCCCTGGCGAAGTACGACTACCTGCTCCGCACCTCGTCGCCGGAGCAGCTCGAACAGGTCCACCACGACGCCTTCGCGCGGCTCACCCCCGCGCAGCGCCAGCAGGTCCGCGACCGCCTGAACTCCGAGCTCCCTCCCCACGAGCACCTGCGCGACGACTCGGCGGGCGGCATGGCCCGTGCGATGACCCGCGGAGAGATCTCGCGTCCGGGTCTGGTCCGACGGGTCCTCGGCGGTTCCGGCCGCTCGGGCAACGGCAACGGCCGCGGCCGCGGCGGTGCCTTCGCCGGTGGCGCAGCGGTCGGTGCCGGCGCGATGGCGTTCGGTGGCCTCGCCGCCGCGGTGGCCGGGGGAGCGGTGCTCAGCGCTGCCGCCGGTCCGGTCCTGGCAGGAGCGGCCGACCTCGGCGTCGACTTCGAGGGCATCGCCTCGGGCATGGGCGACCTCGGACTCGGTGACCTCGGCGGTGGCGTCGAAGGACTCCTCGGCGAGGGCGGGCAGCTCCTCGGCGGGTTCGGTGAGCAGGCCGCGGGGTTCGGTGAGCAGGCGTCCGGGCTCGGCGAGCAGGCGTCGAACCTCGGCAACGACTTCCTCGGTGGGCTCTTCGACCGCTGACGCACTGCGGTGCGAACGCATCGGGAATAGCGGGACGGCGTCCGGCGCTTGCAATGTTTCGTCGTGCGTCGTCCGACGCACGCGAGATTCGGACGGGCCACCGTCGCGGTGTCAGGATGGACGCCGCCCGGCGGGTGAACCGTTCCGCCGTCGCAGCGACCGCCACCGCGATCGCGACCCCCTTCCCCGAGGAGCAGCACCGTCATGAGACGCCCCAACCGCCTGACGATCACCGCGGCCGTCGCCGCAGCAGCAGCCCTGGTCCTGACCGGCTGCTCGGGTGGGGGTTCGTCCGACGACGGCGCCGAGGGCACGGCCAAGGGCGGCACGCTCAACATCCTGACGCCGCAGACCTCGTTCCACCTCGACCCCGCGACCAGCCAGAGCCTCGGCATCACGTCGATGGGCCTCGTCGCCCGACGGCTCACCACGTGGGACGTCGAGCCGGGCAAGACGGCGAAGGTCGTCCCCGACCTGGCGACCAACACCGGCGTCTCGAGCGACGACGGCAAGACCTGGACCTACACGCTGAAGGACGGCGTCGAGTTCCAGGACGGCACGCCGATCACCACGAAGGACATCAAGTGGGGCATCGAGCGCTCGTTCGCGCCGACCCTGAGCGGTGGCCTGAGCTACCACAAGTCGCTCCTGGTCGGTGGTGACTCCTACAAGGGCCCGTTCGACGGCAAGTCGCTCGACAGCATCGAGACCCCGAACGACAAGACCATCGTCTTCAAGCTGAACGACGCGTACGGCGACTGGCCGTGGCTCGCGTCGATGCCCGCGTTCACCCCGGTGCCCGAGGGCGACGGCAAGGACACCGGCGCCTACGACCTGAAGCCGGTCGCGTCCGGTCCGTACCAGGTGCAGTCGAACACGCAGGGCTCGCAGGTCACGCTCGTCCGCAACAAGAACTGGAGCGCGAAGACCGACGATGTCCGCACCGCCGGCCCGTCGAAGATCGTCTTCAAGGAGAGCCAGGACCAGTCCACGGCGACGCAGACGCTGATCGCGGACAACGGCGACGCCAAGAACTCCTTCGGCGCCATCTACCTGGGGGCCGCCGAGCTCAACCAGGTCCGCAGCAACCCGGCCGCCCAGGACCGCCTCGCCACCTCGAAGGCCGGCCCGATCAGCTACATGGCGATCAACACGCAGCGCGGTGAGCTCAAGGACCTCAAGGTCCGCCAGGCGCTGCAGTACGCGGTCGACCGCAAGTCCTTCCGCATCGCCGCCGGCGGCGCGATCGCCGGTTCGTACGCCTCGACGCTCATCACCCCGGGCATCGCCGGACGCCAGGACTACGACCTGTACAAGACGAAGGCCACCGGCGACGTCGACAAGGCGAAGCAGCTGCTCAAGGAGGCCGGCGTCAGCAACCTGAAGCTGACCCTGGTGACGCAGAACGACCCCACCTACCTCGCCCAGGCCCAGGCGCTGCAGTCCGGCCTGAAGCGTGCCGGCATCGCCGTGACGCTCAAGCCGCTCGACTACGACTCCTTCACGCAGGCGACCACCAACGGCACCGACTTCGACCTGTCGCTGTCGAGCTGGCAGCCTGACTTCCCGAGCGCGAACGCCAACCTGCAGCCCCTGTACGACTCGTCGCAGATCGGTGGCGGCGGCTACAACGTCTCGAAGTACAGCAACCCCGAGGTCGACGCCCTCATCGCGAAGGCCAGCTCCACGGTCGACCAGGACGACGCGCAGAAGCTCTGGGCCCAGGCGGACCAGAAGATCATGGCCGACGCCCCCGTCGTGCCGCTGATCTACGCGAAGCAGTCCTTCCTGGCCGGTTCGAACGTGCAGAACTTCCAGATCGCGGACTTCCCCGCGTACCCGAACTACCTCAAGGTCTCGCTCAAGCAGTGACCGAACCGATCCTGCAGGTCGAGGGGCTCCGCGTCGCGTTCGGCGACGCGGAGCCCGTCGTCCGTGACGTCTCCTTCGACCTGACGCCCGGCCGGGTCCTCGCCCTGGTGGGGGAGTCCGGCTCGGGCAAGTCCGTCAGCGCCATGAGCGTGCTCGGGCTCCTGCCGCCGCAGGCCTCGGTGTCGGGCAGCGCCCGGTTCCGTGGCGAGGAACTCATCGGTGCCCCCGTCGAGACGGTCCGCGCCGTCCGGGGTGCGGGCATCGGCGTGGTGTTCCAGGAGCCGATGAACTCGTTCACGCCGGTCCTGTCCATCGGCACCCAGATCGCCGAGGCCGTCCGAGTGCACCCGACCGGGCTCGACCGCGCCGGGGTCCGGGCACGCGTCGACGAACTGCTCCGTGACGCCGGGCTCGCCGACCCGGAGCGCATCCGGAAGGCCTACCCGCACGAACTGTCCGGCGGCCAGCTCCAGCGCGCGATGATCGCGATGGCCCTTGCCGGTGACCCGGTCGCACTCTTCGCCGACGAGCCCACGACCGCGCTCGACGTCACCGTGCAGGCCGGCATCCTCGACCTGCTGCGGCGGCTCGGCCGCGAGCGCTCCCTCGCCGTACTGCTCATCACCCACGACATGGGCGTGGTCGCCGACGTCGCGGACGACCTGCTGGTGCTGCGCCGCGGCGACCCGGTCGAGCACGGGACCGTCGCCGAGGTCTTCGCCCACCCGACCGCCGACTACACGCGCGAGCTCCTCGCGGCCGTCCCCAGCCTGGAGGCGCGTCCCGCGTCCGACGAGCAGCTCGCGTCGACCGAGACTCGGCCTGCCGGACCGGACTCGGCTCCGGCAAGCCGCGATCTGTCCGCAGACGCGAGCACCGTCTCGGCGTTGGCCGACGTCGACGACGCGAGTCGCGCCTCCAGGCAGTCCGTGGCGCGCCTGCGCGACGTCGCCGTGCGGTACTCGCGCCGAGGCGGGCCGACCGTGTCCGGCATCGACCTCGACCTGCACGCCGGCGAGACCGTCGGCCTGGTGGGCGAATCCGGTTCCGGCAAGTCCACGATCGGGCGCGCGCTCGCGGGCCTGGTGCCCGTCGTCGCAGGCTCGGTCGAGGTGGACGGCAGCGACCTGCGCACCGCTCGCGGACGACGACTGCGCGAGCTGCGCAGTCGGGTCGGCATCGTGTTCCAGGACCCGGCGTCGTCGCTCAACCCGCGGCAGACCATCGGCTGGAGCATCGCGGAACCGCTCCTCGTGCACGGCACCGACTCCGCCGCCGACCGGGCCGAACGGGTCCGTGAACTGCTGACCGCCGTGCAGCTCGACCCGACGTGGGCCGAGCGGTTCCCGCACCAGCTGTCCGGCGGCCAGCGGCAGCGCGTCGCCGTCGCACGTGCGCTCGCACTGCGGCCGGCACTCGTCATCGCCGACGAACCGACCTCGGCCCTCGACGTGACGGTGCAGGCCGCCGTGCTCGACCTGCTCGCCGGGCTGCAGCGGGAGTTCGGCTTCGGCATGCTGCTCATCAGCCACGACCTCGCCGTCGTCCGTCAGCTCGCCGACCAGGTGATCGTGCTGCGCGACGGCCAGGTCGTCGAGCGGGGGAACACCGACGCCGTGCTCGACGACCCGCAACAGGACTACACGCGCATGCTCCTCGCCGCAGCGCCCGTCGCCGATCCCGTGCGACAGGCCGCTCGCCGCGAGGCATGGCGCGCGTGGGAAGGAGTGGCCTCGTGACGGCCAACGTCGTCGACCGACCGGTCGCACCGTCCGGCCGGACCACCGGCTTCCGGGCCGTGGTGCGACGCGTCCGGCAGGACCGCTGGGCGGTGGCCTCGGCCGTCGTCATCGCGGTGTTCCTGGTGGTCGCCGTGGCGGCCCCGCTCATCGCGAAGGCGTCCGGGCAGGACCCGTACTCGTACGACATCGACGCGCTCAACTCGTTCGGTGCGCCCCGGGGTGCGGGTGGCGGCATCAGCGGCGAGCACTGGTTCGGTGTCGAGCCCCTGACCGGGCGCGACCTGTTCTCGATCGTCACCTACGGTGCGCGGACGTCGCTCGGCATCGGGCTCGCCGCGACCCTGGTGTCGATCGTCATCGGCGTGCTCGTCGGCGTCACGACCGGGTTCTTCGGCGGCTGGTACGACCGGGTGCTCTCGCGGGTCGTCGACGTGATCTTCGGGTTCCCGTCGCTCGTGTTCATGATCGCCCTCACCGCGATCGTGCCGTCGTCGTTCCCGAAGCCCGTGCTCGTCGTGCTCGTCATCGGGTTCTTCGGCTGGCCGGCCGTGGCCCGTGTGGTGCGGGGGCAGACGCTGTCGCTCGTGAGCCGCAACTACGTCGTCGCTTCCACCGCGATGGGCGCCGGACGCTGGCACGTCATCCGCACGCAGCTGCTGCCGAACCTCGCCGCGACGATCACCGTCTACGCCACCATCTCGATCCCGTCGATGATCGGTGCCGAGGCCGCGCTCTCGTTCCTGGCCGTCGGCGTCAACCCGCCGACGCCGTCGTGGGGTCGCAGCATCGGCGACGCCATCGGCTGGGTGCAGACCGATCCCATGTACCTCGTGTTCCCCGGAGCCGCACTGTTCCTCATCACCCTCGCCTTCAACGTGCTCGGTGACGCCCTGCGCGACGCTCTCGACCCGCGAGGGGGCACCGCGTGAACGCCGCCACCCTGCGCTTCCTCGCGATCCGCGTGCTCGGGGCCGCCGTCGTGCTGCTCGTCGTCGCGGCCATCACGTACGCGCTCTTCATGCTCCTGCCGACCAACCCGGCCCGGGCGATCTGCGACAAGCCCTGCACCCCCGACCGGTTGCGAGAGGTCCAGGCGTTCCTCGGTACCGACAAGCCCTGGCTCGCGCAGTTCGGGGCCTACCTGGCCGGCATCTTCACCGGCCGCACTTTCGGCAGCGGCAACAGCGTCATCGAGTGCGCGGCGCCGTGCTTCGGGTACTCGTTCCAGCTGCACGAGAGCGTCACCGAGCTGATCCTGGCGCGCCTGCCCGTCACGGCCTCGATCGCCGTGGGCGCCGCCGTGCTGTGGCTCGTCGCCGGGGTGTTCGGCGGCACCGTCTCGGCGCTGCGCCGCGGCACCTTCGTCGACCGGGCCGTGATGACGGTCGCGGTCGCCGGTGTCTCGTCCCCGGCGTACCTGGTCGGGCTGCTCGGCATCCTGCTGTTCGGGTTCGTGCTCGGGATCCTGCCGACGAGCGGGTACGTGGCCTTCGGCGACGACCCGGTCGGCTGGTTCACCCACCTGATCCTGCCGTGGTGCGTGCTCGCGTTCATCAGCGCGGCGATATACGCCCGGTTGACCCGTGGCGAGATGCTCGAGTCGATGTCGCAGGACTTCGTCCGGACCGCCCGGGCCAAGGGGCTGCGCGAGCGACAGGTCGTCGTGCGGCACGGGCTCCGGACGGCGATCCTGCCCGTCGTGACGCTGTTCGGGCTCGACCTCGGGTCACTGCTCGGTGGTGCAGTCATCACCGAGAAGGTGTTCTCGATGCAGGGCCTCGGCGCGCTGCTCATCGACGCGGTGCACACGCTCGACCTGCAGGTGGTCGTCGGCTTCACGCTGTTCTCGGCGCTGCTCATCGTCACGGCGAACGTGATCGTCGACGTGGTCTACGCGTTCGTCGACCCGCGGGTGCGGCGCCGGGCGTAAGGGCGCCCCCGCTCGTGCCGAGCCTCGCACCGTGCGAGGTCAGGTGCCCCCGCCGCTGTTGTGGTGCGAGGTTCCGTACTCCGTGCGAGCGCATCCGCCTGCCACGGAATCGGGAACCTCGCACCAGAGCGCTCGCCCCTCGCACCGTGCGAGGTCAGCCGGCCGTTGCCGCGCCGTCCCACCACCGCAGGACCCGCGTCCCCATCAGGGTGAGCCACTTCGAGCGTTCGCCCGCCGGGACGTCGACCTCGAACCACTGCCGCCCTGGTGCACGTTCACCTTGGGTCCAGGTGCCGTCGGCGTTGCGAGCCGCCCGGACGAGCTCGATCGCCTCGGCAGCACGTGGGTCCGGCGGGGTCCCGTCCTGCAACCCGGCCGCCCGCAGGTGATCGGTCGCCCGAAGCGCGGTGTAGATCCATCGCGACGGGTACGCGAAACGGTGCACCCAGGAGCCGACGAGCTCGCCGTCGGACTTCCGGTACAGCAGCCGCCGTTCGAGCAGGTACTCGGCTCCGCGGTGTCGGGCGGCGCGGAGCTCCGTGGCGCGCGGGTGCGATCCCTCGGACAGCTGCTCGTGCTGCAGCAGCCCGTCGAGCACGTTGAGGGTCGAGTGGAACGACGACACGGTGGACCCTTCGACCCACTCGCAGTTCCAGCCACCGTCGGCGAGCTGGTGCTCGAGGATCCACTCGGCGATGTCATCCACGTCAGCACCGAGCCAGGTGCCGTTGGCGAGCGTGAAGGCGTTGATGCAGCAGTCCACTTCGCCGCCCCAGTACGGCAGGTCGTCGTAGTCCCACCGACTGTTCTCGGCGAGGCGCACGGCGGTGTCCCCGAGCACAGCGGCGTCGAGCCCCCAGTCGCGCAGCGTGTTGAGCGACCAGGTCGTCGCCGTGTAGGGCTGTCCGGCGGCCTGGGCCTCGGGACCGTCGGGGTCGAAGTCGGCGGGGAAGTACGAGCCGCCAGCCCACTGTCCGTCCGGGTCCTGGTGAGCGAGGAGCGCTGCGCCGAACCCCTCGGTCGCGACCCGGGCACGGGTGGCCTGCCACGTCGCGGCGGGGGCGTCGACGAGGTCCCGCTCGACCTGCCAGCGCAGTGCCGGGTCGGAGGCGACGAGCCAGTCGACCACCGTGTCGTCCGTCATGGCGGGGAGACTACTCGCTGCTGCGCGCCGTGCGGGACGACCGAGCAGCATCAGGCCGGACGACGCACCATCCGGTAGACCGAACCGTCGTCGGTGCGCGTCAGGACGCCGAGGTCCACGGCGTCCCGGCGCACGACGGAGACATCGGTCGCGAACATGCCGATGGCCGCGTTCAGGACGGCCTCCGGCACGGCTCGCTCCTGTCCGAGTCGCTCGAACACGAGCTCCACGATCCGGACGGACAGCGCATGTCGTTCGACGTCCTTCACCGGCATCCGCTCGATCCGGTCGAACTCGAGCACCGCGGCCGGAGACTGCAGCCGTTGGAGTTCGCGTGCCGTCCGGCCGAGCACCGACGCGTCCGGGCCGTCGTCGGTGAGCCAGTCGAACGAGTCGATCGCTGCCCGGGTGCGGTCATCGACGGGGCTCCCGCCGAGCACCGCTGCTCGCAGGGTGGGGGACGCCAGGACGGAGACGACCTGACGTGCGCGCCCCACCACCCGGGCGACGTCCATCAGAAGTACGTGATGCCGTGCGGCGTCCGCGGCGGCAGCAGCATCGCGCGGAGCAGCTCCACCGACGCCGGGTCCGCAGCGCGGACGAGCCCCGCGGCGGCCAACGTGACGGGGGAGACCGAGCCGATCAGCAGCGCACCGAGCTCTGCGACGTCGAGCTGGACGTCAGACCCGGCCACGTCGACGTCGTCGGCGATGCGCGTGACGGTGCCACGGGCCTCCTGGACGTCGAGGCGGTACGTACCGGTGGTGAAGCCGAGCGCGTCGGTGACCCCGAGTGTCAGCGACCCGTCGACGGCGAACGGCCGCGAGGCCAGCACCGTCGGCACGTCGAGCACGCGCAGCCAGACGTGGTCCTCTTCGTGGTCGACGTCGTACGCGCGGTTGTCGCCGAGCGCCGCGACGATGGGGTCGTCGAGGCGGGAGCGGTTGTACTTCACGACGTCGTTGAGGTCGACCGAGAGCAGGAACTCCCACAGGGCGGTGTAGGCCTGGTCGTCCGTGTAGACCAGGTCGACGATCTCGAGCGCGGTGTCGGAGCCGCGGTCCTCCTTGACGCGCCAGGTCACGTAGCCGTCGATCTCGTCGGAGCCGTCGGGACGGTGCACCGCCGCGCGGACGTCCTTCGCCTTCTGCCCGTCGTGGCCGAGCAGGCCGAACGCGATCGGCCAGGTTCCGGTGTTGCGGACCATCGAGCCGGGGGTGCGGACGTGGAACCGGTCGAAGACCGCCTTGCCCGGGCCGTCGGCCACCCACTGCGGCGTGACGACCGACACCGTGCCGGAGGTCGGGGCGAGCAGGGGGAGCGCGCGCTCGCGGCGGACGTGCACGGCACGCTCGCGGATGGCGCAGCCGAAGCCGAAGCGGCGGTAGATGGTGCCCTCGGACGCGGTCAGCGACGCGACGGCGTAGCCCTCGGCGACCCCGCGCTCGAGCGCGTGCGTCATCATCCGGCGCAGGATGCCGCGGCGACGCTCGGTCGGGCGGACGGTGACCGCGGAGATCGCCTGGGTGTCGACGGAGGACCCGTCGCCCCAGCTCAGCGCCTTGCGGAACCACGTGAAGGTGCCGGCCGGCCACGTCTCGTCGACGGAACCCGGGAACGGCTCGCGCACGTAGACCCCGAGGAACGTCTCTTCGTCGGCGATGAAGTGCGACGCCATGCGGGCTGCGCCCTCGGCGTCGGGGTCGGCTTCGTGGAAGCCCATCCCGACGGCCTGCATCCACGCTGCCGTCTCGGCGTTCGGTGCCCCCTTGTCGTCCGTCCCGGGCGCGAACTCGCGCAGCTCGTAGCGGTCGTCGAATGCCTCGTTGCTCACGTTCCGACACTATCGGGACCGGGTGACGTCGCGACAGGCGCGTGTTCGGTCCGGTCGGACTGGAGGCCCGGATCGCGTCCGGCGGACGGGCTGCGGGGTGCGGGTGGCCGGTTCGGGTGCCGGGTTCGGGTGCCGCGGACGCTCGGTGCGGGATGCAGGGCGGGCCGCACGGTGCTGAGTTCGTGGGTCGGGGCGGTGGAGGTGGCTCGGTGCGGGGT
>NZ_QKTE01000011.1:0-11986 GCF_003234735.1 Curtobacterium sp. MCLR17_040
GACGCCCACCCCCACGCGTCCCGCCGTTCGGCCCACCATCGCCGACCCGGGTGACGTCACGACGGGGACGACGCGCTTCCACGGCACCGGCACCCCCGGGCACACCGTCCGGGTGACCGGCCCGGCCGCGACGGGTTCGTCCGGGTGCACGACCCGGGTGGACCCGAACGGTTCCTGGGCCTGCCTGGGCACCGTCCGCTCCGGCCCGCAACAGGTCTTCACGGTGCGCGACCTCGTCGCCGCGCTGCCCGTCGCGAGTGCACCGGCCTCGGACGTCATCGTCCCACCGACCCTGGCGGCCGCCGGGCCCACCGGCGGCACGGTCTCCGGCACGGGGTACCCCGGATCGACGGTGCTGCTGTCGGTGTCCGGCTCCTCGGCCCAGCAGACCGCCCGGGTCGGTGCGGACGGTCGGTGGGTCGCCGCCCTCGGGTCGCTCGCCGACGGCCGGTTCACCGTCACCGCGTCGCAGACCGCCAGCACGGCGCGCGGCTACCGGTCGGACCTGCGGAGCGCGGCCTCCGCTCCCGTGACGATCACGGTCGACCGCACGGCGCCCGCTGCCCCGCGCATCACGACGCCGGACGACGGCCAACGGATCGGCACCCGCTCGACGACGGTCGCCGGGACCGGTGAGCCGGGCGCCCGCGTGACCGTGTACGTCGACCGTGCGCCGGTGTGCGGCGTGGTGGTCGCGCCGGACGCCTCGTGGTCGTGCTCCACCGCGGGGTCGACGCTGCGCGCCGGCGGGCACCAGCTCACCGCGACGCAGCACGACGTCGCCGGCAACTACTCCCGGTCGTCGGCCGCCGTCCGGGTCACGGTGTGGTCCACCACCACGGCCCCGACCGCCACACCGACCCCGGGCGCCACGGACACCCCGGGGACGCCGGGCACGTCGGCGCCGGAATCCGGCGCGACGACGGGCACCCCCGGCGCGACCGGCCACGGCGGAACCGGCACCGGCACCGGCACGAACGCCGCCGGCCACGGGGGCGACGGCGGCAACGGCAACGAGGACGGCGGCGCAGCAGGCACCGCCAACGGCAACGGGTCCAACAACGGCGACGGCACCGGCACCGGCAGCACCCCGGCCGGCGTCGGCAGCGCCGGCGGCCACCCCGACTGGTCCGGCCCCGCCGGCGACTGGACCGCGGCGACCACCTACGACCGCACCGTCCCGACCATCCAGGCCGCGTTCTCGTGGCGGACCGTCCTGGTCGCCACCGCCGTCGCCGCCGGGTTCCTCCTGCTGATCGCGGCGCCGCTCGCCCTCGTGGCCGCGGCCACCCGGGGTCGCCTCCGCTCGCCGTTCGCCGGGCTGCTCGGCCGCAACCGCTCGCGGTCGGACCGCGCACGCGGCGACGACGTCCTGCCGACCTGGGCGTCGATCACCCTCGCGGTGTCCGTCGCGGCGCTGTGCACCCTGCTCGGGGTGGGCGTCGAGCTCGAGGCCCGGTACGCCCGTCTGGCGATCGCCGTCCTCGCCGGGACCGGCGTCCTGACCGCCGCCGTCGTGTTCGCCACGCGGTGGGCAGCCGGCAGCGACCACCGCACGATCGGGTTCCGGGTGTCGCCGTGGCTCGTGCTCGCAGCCCTCGTGGCGTGCGGCGTCACCCGCGCGGCGGACCTGTCCCCCGCGCTCATCGTCGGGGTCGTCCTCGTGCCCTCCGTCCGCCCCGGACTGGGGACCGGACCGCTCCGCCTCGGTACCGGGATCGCCGCGAGCGCCCGGGGTGCGACCTGGCGGGTGCTGGCCCTCCTCGGACTCGCCGCGGCCGGCTGGGTGCTGCACAGCCTGCTCGCGGGCGGTGGTTTCTGGGTGTCGCTCGGGTCCGAGTTCGCCATCACGCTGTGCGTCGGCGGCCTCGGTGCCGTGGTCGCGACCCTGCTGCCCGTCGCGGGGTCCGAAGGCAGCGCGCTGCTCGCCGCCTCCCGCGGTCGGTACGTCGCGCTCGCGGTGGTCGCCGTCGCGCTGACCACCGCGGTCTACTCGGGGACGACCGGCACGCACGCCGCACCGGCCCTGCTCGTCGGCATCGCCGCGGCCTGCGTGGCGGCCGCGATCGCGGCCCTGGTCTGGCTGCGCACCGACCGGCGCGCGGCCCGCGTCTGACCCGAGCCGGGCCTCCAGAGCGGCGTACCGCACCACCCGTCGGACAGAAGACGCACTTCCGAGCCGGTTCGCGGACAGCGGGCTAGTGTGACGATCGGTGCTGGTCGCACCGCACGGAGGACGTTCGCCGTCCCGCACGGACGACCGACGCCGCACCGGACCAGCGGTGCAGCAGTGCCGCGCGACCGGTGCCCGCGCAGCACCGACGGTGTGCACCGCACGACCGCGGCAGGAGCGATGATGACCGACACCCGACCCGACCCGGAACCCCACGCCGACACCCGGTCCGACTACGACGCGACGCGCTTCCGCGAGGTGTTCGAGGGCAGCTTCACCTACGCGAACGGCTTCGCCCGCAACACCCACCGCTTCGCCGGCCGACCCGCGCTGCGCGAGCCGGAGACGGACCGCTCGTGGACCTACGCCGAGCTCGGCGACGCCGTCGACCGGGTCGCCGGGTGGCTCGTCCGGCACGGTGGCGGACGGGGTTCGGTCGTGATGGTCGAGCTGTTCAACACCCCCGAGTTCGCGATGCTCTACCTGGCCTGCCACCGCATCGGCGCGGTGTTCTCGCCGACGAACTTCCGGCTCGCCCCCGACGAGGTCGCGTTCATCATCGAGGACTCCGCACCCGCCGTCCTGGTGCACGACACCGAGCGGACGAGTGCGATCGCCGCCGCGATCGAGTCCTCGCCGCACCGGCCGGACCACGTCGTCCCGGTCGGCGGCGACCACGACCGGTTCGCCGAGCTGCTCGCGTCCGATCCCGTCTCCTCCGAGGAACTCGCGGCGATCGGCCCACGCAGCACCTACGACGAGTCCACCCGGCTCTACACCTCGGGCACCACCGGTCGGCCGAAGCCCGTCCCGCTGCCGAGCCTTGTCGAGGTGCTCAGCGCGCACGACGTGGTCATGCACTTCCCGCTCAGCCCGTTCGACAAGACGCTCAACATGTCACCGCTGTTCCACCGCGGCGGCCTGTACTCCGGCGGCCCGAACCCGGTGTTCTACGTCGGCGCGGAACTCACGACGCTGCGGCACTTCGACGCCGACCGGGTGCTCGACCTGGTCGAGTCCGAGCGCCTGACGTTCCTGATCGGGGCCCCGCCGAACCTGGTGCAGCTCGCCGACGCGCAGGAACGCGGGGCGCGGGACCTGTCGAGCCTCAACGGCATCGTCACGATGGGCGCACCGCTCGACCGCGCCGCGGCACTGCGCTACCAGGAGCTGCTGTCGCCGCGGATCTTCAACGGGTACGGCACCACCGAGACCTTCTGGAACACGTTCCTGCGCCCCGAGGACTTCCCGGACGGCGCCGGGTCCACCGGTCGCGCATCGACCGACGACGACGTCGCCGTCGTCCGCGTGCACGAGGACCGTCTGGCCGACCCGACCGACACGGTGGCGAAGGACGGCACCGAGATCGGCGAGTTCGCCGTGCGCACCGTGAAGTCCGGCTACTCGTACCGGAACCCCGGGCTCGAGGCCGAGAAGTTCGCGAACGGCTGGTTCTACCCCGGCGACCTCGCCACGTGGGACGAGCACGAGCGGGTGACGATCGTGGGCCGCAAGGACGACATGGTCATCTCCGGCGGCGAGAACGTGCACCCCGTCCAGGTCGAGGCCGTGCTGCAGGAACACCCCGGGGTCGCCGACTCCATCGTGGTGGGCGTGCCGGATCCGCGGTGGGGCGAGGTCGTCACGGCGTACGTCGTCCGTGCCGGCGACCGGCTGCCGGCCGACGACGCCGAGGCAGCCGCCACGCTCGAGGAGTGGACCGGCTCCCACCCGGGCCTCGCCCGCTACAAGCGCCCGCGGCGGTACCGCTTCGTCCCGGACGTCCCCTACAACGCCACCGGCAAGAAGGTGCACTACCTGGCGAAGGACACGGCCGCGGCGGACCAGGCAGCGGGCCGGCTGATCGAGCCGTAGCGGGCCCGGTACCCGGCCGGTGACGGCCTGGAGGCCCGTGGCGGCGCCGCCAGGGGCCTCCCGTCCGTCAGCTGGTCGCGTCCACCGCGCGCCGGGGCGCGTTGCGGGCGAAGAGGCCGGGCAGGAGCCCGCCGATCTTCGTCCCGATGCACAGGCTGACGAAGGTCGCGAGCGGGGTCGCGAGCGCCTCGGGATCGAAGGTGGCCACCGCCACCAGCCCGACCGTCCCCGGCACGAGCAGCAGGAACGCCGGGAAGAACGACACCGTCGCCGGGATCGCCGGCACGAGCCGCTCGAGCAACCGGGTCGCGACGAACAGCAGCGCCGCTGCGGCCCCGGTCGCGACGACGCTGCCCCAGAGCGGCGTCGTCGTGCTCACCACGGCGTAGGCGGTGACCATGACCGCCACCGACACGAGCGTCAGGCGCCACCCGGACCGGAACACCAGACCGAGCCCGACCGCGAGCACCACGACGGCCACCCACGACACCCAGTACGCGGGCACGGACTCCCAGCCGGCCAGGTCGGTGCCGACCCCCGCGACCTCGCCGACGAGCGCGGCCGACGACGGGTCGACGTGCAACCCGGTCAGGGCGCTGCCGGACGCGATGCCGGCGGCCATGAAGCCGAGCATGATGAGCCCCTGCACCAGTCGGGACGACCCGGTGACGATGTCCGCGGCGGTGAGTTCGAGCAACGCGTTGGTGATGAGTGCGCCGGGGACGAACACCGCCACCGGGGCGCAGACCGCGAAGAGCGGGACCTGCTCGAACCCGGTGCCCGCGGCGACCAGGCCGACGATCGCCGTCGACACGAACGCGGCCAGGAACGGGATGATCGCCACGGCCTCGCGGAACCGCCGGAGGACCAGTCCGATCACGCCGACCAGGCCGCCGACGACGAGCGCCAGGACGATCGCCCACCAGGGGCAGCGGAAGACGACGGCCAGGCCGGCCGAGGTCAGGGCGTTGCCGAGGATCCACGGCAGCGCGGGCGGCGGGACGGTGCCGGCCCGGATGGCCCGGACGCGGGCGGGGATCTCGGCGAGGGCGATGGAGCCGCTCTCGAGCCCGAGCACGACGCGGTTGGCCCGGGCGGCCTGGCGGGACGACAGTTCGACGCCCTCGGCGTTGACGATGGTGGCGGCGCCCGTCGAGACCTCGCTCACCATCACCAGGGCGGGCAGGACGCCGATCGCGAGCGTCGGTCCGACCCCGGCGGCGTCCCGGGCCTTCTCGAGCGCCGACCGGACGTCGGTGACGGAGCTGCCGGCGTCCAGGAGCAGGGCTCCGAGGGTGCCGAGGAGCATGCCGACCGGGACGCTCTCGCCGTCGACGACCTCGACGTGGGCCTCCGGTCGGCGGAGGGCGTTCTGCAGGTTGGCGAGTGCGCTTCCGAGTCCGACCACGATCGTCGATGCTACTGGGCGGCGAGCCGGTCGTGCAGTCGCGCCGTCTTCGCGGGAAGGCGACGGTCCGCGGGCCGGGAGGCACGTGGCGGGCCGGTCCCGCGCCTCCAGTCCGATGCCCAGGGCGCCCCGATCCCACCGTCGAAGCGACAGATGGCAGGACCATCGCTCGGACTGTGCGGCCGGAGCGACAGAACGACGCAAACTGTTCGCAGAGTTCTGTCGCTTTCGCAGCGGCACGCGGCGGGCGCCACGCGGCGGGCGCCGCGCCAGAGCCTCGGCGGTACCCCCGGTGGGACTCGAACCCACAACTCAGCGATTTTAAGTCGCGTGCCTCTACCGATTGGGCCACGGGGGCGGGCCGCAACAGCCTACCGATGCACGAAGGCGGCCACCCTTCGCAGGTGACCGCCTTCGTGACGAGCGTTGCTACTTGGCGTCGGCCGGGGCCGTCACCGGCTCGGGGGCGTTGGAGACGTCCTTCGCGGGCTCGCCGTAGACGGGGCCGGCGGCACCGGCGACCTTGCCCTCTTCCGGAGCCGGGGCCGCGGCGGGCGCGGCCGGGGCCTCGGCGGCGGGCTTCGGACGGGACGCGAACGCCTCGAACGCGGCGCGCGGGGTCTCGCGGTCGTCGAGCGACACGATGTCACGGCCCAGGAAGAAGCCACCGACCCAGTCGCCGATGACGCGCCACTTGCGCTCCCACGACGGCATGGCCAGGCCGTGGTAACCGCGGTGGGCGCCCCAGGCCAGGAAGCCCTTCATGGCGAACTTGCCGGACTGGAACACACCGGTGCCGAGGCCGAGACCCGCGACGGCGCCGAGGTTCTCGTGCTTGTAGTCGGTCGTCGCCTCGCCACGGATGGTCGCGACGACGTTCTTCGCGAGCTGCTTGGCCTGGCGCACGGCGTGCTGGGCGTTCGGCACGCAGAACCCGCCGACACCGCCACCGGTCAGGTCCGGCACGGCTGCGACGTCGCCGCAGGCCCATGCGTCGGCGATCACGCCGTTGTCGTCCACCACGCGCAGGTCGGGCTGCACGCGGATGCGGCCACGCTGCTCGAGCGGGAAGTCGGTGCCCTTGACCATCGGGTTCGCCATGACGCCGGCGGTCCAGATGATGAGGTCGGACGGGATGGTCTCGATCGCGCCGTCGCTCGTCTTGAGCTCGCAGACGCCACCCACGGCCGAGGCCAGCTGGGTCTCGAGGTGCACGGTCGCGCCACGCTCGGCGAGGTTCTTGAGCACCCAGTGCGAGGTCTCGAGCGAGACCTCGGGCATGATGCGGCCCATCGCCTCGACCAGGTGGAAGTGCGTGTCGTCGAAGGACAGCTGCGGGTGGCTCTTCAGCAGGTCGGTGACGAAGGAGCGGAGCTCGGCGAACACCTCGATGCCGGCGAAGCCACCACCGACGACGACGACGGTGAGCAGGCGGTCGCGCTCGGGACCGGCCGGCAGGTTCGCCGCCTTGTGGAAGTTGCTGAGGATGCGGTCACGGATCGACGCGGCTTCCTCGATGGTCTTCAGGCCGATGGCCTCGTCCGCGACGCCCGGGATCGGGAACGTACGGGACACCGCGCCGGCCGTCATGACGATCTGGTCGTAGGACTCTTCCCACGCCTCGCCCTCGGTCGGGGTGATCGTCGCCGTCTTGGTGGCGTGGTCGACCTTGGTGACCTTCGCCGTGACGACGCGGGTCTTCTTGAGGTGACGACGGTGCGCGACGACCGCGTGACGCGGCTCGATGGAACCGGCGGCGACCTCGGGCAGGAACGGCTGGTACGTCATGTACGGCAGCGGGTCCACCATGACGACCTCGGCTTCGCCCTGGCGAAGGTGCTTCTCGAGCTTCCATGCGGTGTAGAAACCGGCGTAACCGCCGCCGACGACGAGGATCTTGGGCACGGGGGATGATCTCCTTGGATGGGGGTGTGCGGGAGTCGGGTCAGACTTCGCCGCCACCCGCCCCGACTCCAGCGTCTGCACCGTCATCATACGCCCGGCACTCACACCGGGAGGGCGACCAGTCCGCGCGCTCGAGCGCGAGGTCGCCGATGGGGTTGACGCCGGGTCCGGCGGCGAGGGCGTGGCCGACGAGGGCGTGCAGGCACTTCACGCGGGTGGGCATGCCACCGGCGCTGATGCCGTCGATCTCGTCGACGTGTTCGATCGACTCGCGATCGGCCAGGTAGGACTCGTGGGCCGCGCGGTACTGCGCGGCGACTTCGGGGTCCTCGAGCAGGGCTGCCAGCTCGGGCATCACCTGGTTGGCCTCGAGGGTGCTGACCGCAGCGGTGGCCGCGGGGTGGCACAGGTAGTAGAACGTCGGGAACGGGGTGCCGTTCGACAGCCGGGGCTTCGTGGAGACGACGGTGGGGTTGCCACAGACGCAGCGTGCCGCGATCCCGATGACGTCACGTGCCGGTCGGCCGAGCTGCGCCGACACGACCTGGACGTCGCGGTCGGAGGGCGGGTCGAAGGGAGGGGTCGTCACGGGAACGTGAGCCTACCGGAGAAGCGGAACCCCTCGCACCGTCGGGCCGGACGGCTCCGCGCCCTGCGGTCCGGGACTACTTGCTGTCGCCCGTGCCGGACACGTCGGGGGCGACGAGGTCGGCTGCCCGCTCGTCGGTGAGCCCGGACTGCAGCACCGACGAGAGCATCGCCTGCACCCAGTCGACCTTGGGCGTCTGCACCTTCGCGCTCACGGGGGTGCCCGAGTCGGTGGTGGGGGTCTTCTCGGCCCGCTTGTCCTCGGTGCCCATCACGAGGTAGCTCTCCTCGCCCGGGTACACGTAGAGCAGTCGGTCGCGGGCCTGCGCCTCGATGTACGCCGGGTCGTCCCAGCGTGCGACGTCCTTCTTCTTCTGCGTGACGTCGGCCTTCTGGCTCGCGACCTCCTGCTGCTGCTGGGCGATCTGCTCCTGCTGCTGGATGAGCGTCCGGAGCGACGGCGCGAGCACCACCACGAAGAGCACGATGATCGCGAGCATGAGCAGGCTGAACCCGGAGAAGTGGATCGAGCGGTACCAGGGCTGCTCGGGTGTGCTGCCGTCGGGCATCGCCACGGGGACGCGGCGGACGCGGGGCTTCTGGCTGGGCACGGTCCGACGATAACCCGGCACGGTCGGTCGGGCCGCCCGGCACGCGGCCGTTCGGCGCCCTCTCAGCGTCTCGCGTCGTGACGTCGAGGCAGCCGGGAGGCACGGCTCCGGCCCGTCCGTCCGCCCCGCACCCGGAGTGGTCACCACACACCGCCCGGTGCACGTCCGGTGGTCACGTCCTGTCGGCCGGGCCCGGGCCAGCCGACGACTCGCGACCACTCGACGCAGCGCGCGCGGCACGTCCTGACCGCTCGGCACCTCGGGACCGCACACACGACGAGACGCCGCCCTCCTGGAGGAGGACGGCGTCTCGGTGGTGCGGGTACTGCTGAGCGGCTGGTTACAGCGACGCGGCGCGCGGGAAGGCCGAGCGACCGGCGTACACCGCGGCGTCGCCGAGCTCTTCCTCGATGCGGAGCAGCTGGTTGTACTTCGCGACGCGGTCCGAGCGGGCCGGGGCGCCGGTCTTGATCTGACCACCGTCGACCGCGACCGCGATGTCCGCGATCGTGGTGTCCTCGGTCTCGCCGGAGCGGTGCGACAGGATCGAGGTCAGGCCGTGGCGGTGCGCGAGCGAGACCGCGTCGAGGGTCTCGGTGAGCGTGCCGATCTGGTTGACCTTGACGAGGATCGAGTTCGCGGCCTTCTCGTCGATGCCCCGCTGCAGGCGCTTCGGGTTGGTGACGAACAGGTCGTCGCCGACGATCTGGACCTTGTCGCCGAGCTCGGCGGTCAGGTGCGACCAGCCCTCCCAGTCGTCCTCGGCCAGCGGGTCCTCGATGGTGACGAGGGGGTAGTTCGCGACGAGCTCGGCGAAGTAGGAGGTGAACTCCTGGCTCGAGAGCTGCTTGCCCTCGAACTGGTACTTGCCGTCCGAGAAGAACTCAGTGGACGCGACGTCGAGGCCGACGGCGATGTCCTTGCCGGGCGTGTAGCCGGCCTTCTCGATCGCGGTGAGCAGGAAGTCGAGCGCCGCGCGGTTCGACGCGAGCTCCGGCGCGAAGCCGCCCTCGTCGCCGAGGCCGGTGGCCAGGCCCTGCTTCTTCAGCTCGCCCTTGAGGGCGTGGTAGGTCTCGACGCCCCAGCGGAGCGCCTCGGAGAAGGACTCGGCGCCGTAGGGCACCAGGAAGAACTCCTGGATGTCGACGTTGGTGTCCGCGTGGGCACCACCGTTGACGACGTTCATCAGCGGGACGGGCAGCGTGTGCGCGTTCGGGCCGCCGAGGTAGCGGAAGAGCGGCAGGTCGACCGAGTCGGCTGCGGCACGGGCCACGGCGAGCGAGGCGCCGAGGATCGCGTTCGCGCCGAGGCGGGACTTGTTCTCGGTTCCGTCGAGCTCGATGAGCGCGGCGTCGACGAGGCGCTGGTCGGTGGCGTCGAAGCCCTCGAGCGCCGGGCCGATCTCGTCGAGGACGGCGTCGACGGCCTTGAGGACGCCCTTGCCGCCGTAGCGCGAGGCGTCGCCGTCGCGCAGCTCGTACGCCTCGAACGCGCCGGTGGATGCACCGGACGGGACGAGCGCGCGGGACACGACGCCGTCGTCGAGGAGGACCTCGACCTCGACCGTCGGGTTGCCTCGGGAATCGAGGACTTCGCGTGCGCCTACGGCATCGATCAGGGCCACGGGGTACTCCCTACACATTGGTTGTGGTGATTGCGGTGTCGATCCTAGCGAGCGGAGGTGAACACGACGTCGGCCGTGACGCCCCGCTGTGGACGAGTCCGTGCTGGAACGAGGACTGGGTGCTCAGTCGAGCGGGCGGAACTCGACGCCCTCGAGCGACGCGGTGTCCGCCGAGACGGTCGCGAACGCCGTGAAGCCCTGGGCGGCGAGGCCGGCGAGCAGGTTCTTGGTGTTCTTCGTGCGGCGCTCGAGCCGGACGCGTCGGTGAGACACCAGCGCCTCGGTCTTCAGCGCGGCGAGCCGGACCGGGTCGACGTCCTTGTCGTACACGAGCACGACGGCGTCGGCCTCGGCGGACTCCGGGAGGGTCACGAGGTCGACGAGCCGCTCGAACCCGAGCGAGAACCCGACCGCGGGGACGTCCTGCCCGAGGAACCGGCCGATCATGCCGTCGTACCGGCCGCCGCCACCGAGGCTGTAGCCGAAGTCGGGGTGCGCGACCTCGAAGATCGTGCCCGTGTAGTACCCCATGCCGCGCACGAGCGTCGGGTCGAAGCGCAGGTCCACCCCTGGGAGCGCCTCGCGCAGGCGGAGCAGGTCGGCGAAGGCCTCGGCGTCGAGCCACGGTGCCCCCTCGACGGACGTCCAGTCGGCGGCCTCGAGCGCACGGATGGTGTCCTCGAGCCCGGGCAGGTCGGCGCCCACGGTGCTGCGGAGTTCCGCCGCGACGCCGTCCGCTCCGATCTTGTCGAGCTTGTCGATCGTGATGAGCGCGCGGTCCGCGGCGGCCGGCTCGGTGATCCCCCACGACGCGAGGAGCGCCAGCAGGATCCGGCGGTCGTTGATCCGGATCGTCGTGCCGCGGACCCCGAGGGCGTCGAGGGCCGCGGTCGTCGCGCGGATGAGCTCGATCTCGGCGAGCTGCCCGGGCTCCCCCAGGATGTCGATGTCGCACTGCACGAACTGGCGGTAGCGACCCTTCTGCGGGCGCTCGGCACGCCAGACCGGCGCGATCTGCACGGATCGGAACACCGACGGCAGCTCCGCACGGTGCGAGGCGTAGAACCGGGCCAGCGGGACCGTCAGGTCGAACCGGAGACCGAGGTCGGCGAGGTCCAGCGGCGCTTCGGCAGCCTGCAGGTCCTCGGTGGTCAGCCCGCGCTTCATCACCGCGAACGCCAGCTTCTCGTTGTCACCGCCGAGCCCGGAGTGCAGCCGCGCGGCGTCCTCCACCACCGGGGTCTCGATCTCGTCGAAACCGTGCCGCGAGTAGACGTCCCGCACGACACCGAGCACGTGCTCGCGCCGGGCCTTGTCCGCCGGGAGGAAGTCACGCATGCCACGGGGTGCCGTCACGGTCGTTGCCATGCGGTCAATTCTGGCAGACGGGCGTCTCCGGCTTGCGCGCCTGCCGACCCACTGGCATACTGCATGCAGAACCTCGGTCCGGATCGTGCCTGATCCACGCTCCGGACCGATTCGCGGGGCGACGTGCTGCAGTGCGTCCCGCGATTCGAGCGGGCTTCCCTGTCGGCCCCTCTCCCTGGTGGAGCCGACGCCCGCTCACGGGCGCCCTCTCTTTTTCGGGTTGGGAGGGCGCCCGTTCTCCCCTGCCCGGAGCGATCTCCCGACCGGGGATCACTCCACGGCGCGACCGGCTTCCTCGAGCGCCGACACCGCGGCCCGCAGACTCGCGACCGGGTCCACCCCGCGTCGTGCCGCAGCCGCGACCTCCCCGAGCACCGCCCGCCCCCACTCGGCGTCGACCCGGACGAGCTTGCGGCGGCCGCCCTGCCCGCCGC